>JBIKZR010000005.1:0-16093 GCA_044354635.1 Crocinitomicaceae bacterium
TGAAAACAACTTTCCATTCTAAAATATTTTTTTCGCTTAAATTCCGAATGGATTATCATTTTCAACCGGAACGATAGATCCTTCACCGGCGCAAGAAAATGCATTAGGATCGTACGATACAGGAACTGCAAAATCGGTCGTTGACAAAGCCACAACGGGATCTTTATATGCTTTCTGCATGTAATAACCATAAATTGGTAACGCCATTCGCGCACCTTGTCCCCACGTCATAGAATTAAATCTAACGGAAGGGTCTTCTGCTCCCACCCAAACTCCTGTTACCAAATCTGGTGTCAAACCAACAAACCAACCGTCTGAATTTTTTTGTGTTGTTCCCGTTTTGCCTGCTGTTGGAGCTAATACATTTCCCCAAGATTGTCCACCACGCAAGCTTCCTGCTGTTCCACCTGTGACAACTTGTTTCATCATTTTCAATGTTTCGTAAGCTACATTTTCGTTCAGCACTTCTTTGGAATACGGTTTGGCATTATAGATTACATTTCCGCTTCTATCTTCAATTCGCAAGATAGTTGTAGGACGATTATAGATTCCATTATTCACAAAAATACTTTGAGCACCGACCAGTTCAAATAAGGAAAGATCCATAATACCGAGGCACATGGAAGGAACCTCATCTTCCGGCCGTAAATTAATGTCCATTTGTTTCAATAACTTAGAAATCGTTTTTGGTCCAGCGTAACCTCCCATTTTTGCCATCACAGCAACTGTAATATTGTTCATGGATTGCGCCAAACCCGTTGAAGCAGAAACAACGCCAGCATCTGATCCGCCAGCATTTTTTGGGCACCAACGGCCATTAATATTTCCGCCACCATCTTGCAAATCGACACAATACGCTGTATTTGCAAATTGCGTGCATGGTTTTACTACACCCATTGCCATTGCGGTTCCATAGACAAATGGTTTTATCGTAGATCCAACTTGTCGTTTTCCTTGTTTCACGTGATCGAAGGCAAAATGTTGAAAATTTGCACCGCCAACCCACGCTTTCACAAATCCAGTCTGTGGTTCTATAGAAAGTAAACCTGCATGCAGAAAAGATTTATAATACCGAATAGAATCATTTGGCGAAAGTAAGGTGTCGGTTTCTCCATCCCAAGAGAAAATTTTCATCTGTTGCGGTGTATTAAAATTTTGTGAAATTTCATTTTCAGACATGCCGCTCTCTACTAATTTTGCATACCGCGGAGAATTTAGTCTGGCACTGCGCATGATAGACTCTGCCGCTTCATCTGTAATAGAATTACTGAATGGGTAATTGCGCACTCTTCGATTGTTTTCGTCGAATGGCTTCTGTAAATTTTCTTTTAAGTGGCGGGAAACGGCTTCTTCCGCATATTTCTGCAAATTCGCATCAATAGTGGTGTAGATTTTTAAACCATCGCGGTAAATATCGTATGGCGTTCCATCTTGTCTTTGGTATTTCCAGCTTCCGTCGGGATTTTTTTCCAAAAACAAATTAGTAAGTTCCTTTCGAACCGCTTCTCGAAAATAAGGCGCCATTCCTTGTTTGTGATCCACAACTTGGTAATCAACATATAGTGGTTTTACCTTCAAAAGATCAAATTCTTCTTGCGTTATATTGTTTTTCAAAGCTGTATTATTCTCCTTGCTATTTTTTAACCATTGAAACAGAACTTGGTTTCTGCGCGATACCGCTCTTAAGGAATCTTCGCCCCTTTTTTCAGCAACTTCTTCCGATGTAACTGCTGAAAGTGCGATATTTTTTTCGGTAGCGATTTTACCTCTGTAATTTTTGATTTTGTGCGTATAAGGATTATATAAGCCGGGGTTTTTACACATTCCAACTAGCATTGCTGCTTCCTCTTTATTCAAATTAATCGGTTTTTTATTAAAATAAACTTTTGCAGCATTTTCAATTCCAACGGCATTGTATAAAAAATCGAACTGATTTAAGTACATGGTAATAATTTCCTCCTTCGTGTAGCGTTTTTCTAGACGAGTAGCAATAATATTCTCCCGTACTTTTTCATTTATTCGGCGAAAAATCCGCCCAATTTTCCAATTGGAGGAATTAGATACCGATTCGCCAGTTGCACGCGCTAATTCTTCGCGCTCCCGCTGTTGCAGTGTAAATAAAAGCTTTGCTAATTGCTGTGAAATTGTGGATGCTCCTCCAGCTCCTCCGACAGATACGACTGCTCGTCCGATTGCTTTAAAATCCACCCCGGAATGGTCTAAAAATCGTTCGTCTTCCGTGGATATCAATGCGTCGATCACAAAAGGTGAAATTTCTTTGAATTCCACACTTGTTCGGTTTATTTTCCAGTACCTTCCCAATTCTGTTTCACCATCTTCCGCCAAAACAACAGATGCCAATAATTCAGGTGGATTATCCAACATTGCTACTGGCGGCAAATCATCTTCCGATTGGAACAATAATAAAGACGCAACGATTAATAAAGGTAGCATAGCAAAGAACCAAAATAAATAGGTCAATTTCTTATGTTCTTTATCAAAAAAAATGCTTTTTGTCCCGTTCATATCTTTCATGATTAACTATTTTATGTAAATGTAAAGATTTCTTTCGTTTATTACTTTCTGAGATTATTGTAACACATCCCGGCGTTGGCTATCGAGTTTCAATAAAATGAATAGCATCATCGAAAATGACATCATCGAAGATCCTCCATAGCTAAAGAACGGCAGTGGAATTCCAATAACCGGAGCAAATCCTATATTCATTCCGATATTTATTGCAAAATGGTAAAACAAAATCATCCCAACCGCATAGGCGTATACACGATTAAAAACGGAACGTTGTCGTTCTGCAATAACAATAATTCGCATGAGCACAAACAGATACACGCTAACCAAAATAAAAACCCCTGCAAAACCCCATTCTTCTGCGAAAGGGCAAAAAATAAAGTCGGTTTCACTTTCTGGAACGTGGTTACTTTCCACGCTTGAAACAGAAGCTTTGTTGTATCCTTTACCTAAAAACCCTCCTGAACCGACAGCTGCCATTGCTCTATTTCGGTTGTAATCTTCCCCATTCGGATCTTCTTTTAAGCCTAAAAAAAGTTCAATTCTATCTTTTTGATGTTCTGCCAAACCTTGAAAACCAAAGTTCACAATGGACGATAGTCCTGCTGCCAAAACAAAGCCAATCAGAACAACGAACACCATTCTTCTTCTTTCTCTTTTCGCCCCTAACAATCTAGAAATGAGAAGTGATAAAAGCGCAAAAACAGTTAAAGAAATAATTACACTCCAAAATCCCGGGATTTCTATGCCTGTTAAAAAGTTAAATTCAAGCACTTCGTTGCTCATCAGAAGCGTCACCAAGCTTAGGAAAACAACTACAAATAAAATGGGAATAAAATGACTTCCAACCCATGTTTGCTTAAACTTTACTCCTGGAATTCCGTTGATGATTTTTAGAATCAGAGGATCGTAGGTAATTCCCTCCCGGTACATCACAAATAGAAAAGAGGTGAAAACGACAAAGGTTCCAGCATCCGGCTGCAATAAAATCAGAGCCATTGGTATTAGAATAATTGCATTTGCAAGAAGAACCGTTTGAACATTTTGCTGTTTTACATTAACATTACTTATAAAACGAGCAAGTAATAGTGCGGAACCTATTTTGGCAAATTCTGCTGGTTGAATTCCCATCGTTCCAATTCCGAGCCATGCCCGTGCTCCGTTTACAGGCGGCATAAACAATACAACAACCAAAAGAGATAAGGTGAATAAATAGATTGGAACGGCAAATTTTTGGTAAATATCCGAGTCAATTAAAAAAACAATTAAACCTAGAAACAATGAAACACCGAGCCAAATAATTTGCTTCCCATATTTTTGAGAAAAATCAAACAAACTTGGGTGATCCTCATTGTAAGCAGTTGAGTAAACGGTCGCGACACCCATGATTAATAAAATCAAATAGGATACAAACAATGCCCAATCAAAATGTGCTACTATGGATTCTCCTTTTCTCATCTTTTATAGGAAAAGTTTGCGTCTAAAATTGTTTTCTCGCGCTCTTTTTCGGTAATTTTTCGAGTTAAATACTTCTCAATCATAAGCCCTGCGGTAGGTGCAGCCCATAATCCTCCACCACCTTTCGCGTTTTCAATAAAAACAGCAATTGCAATTTTTGGATTATACATTGGTGCAAATGCCACAAAAACGGAATGGTCATCTCCGTGCGGATTTTGAACGGTTCCCGTTTTTCCGCACACAATAATATCTTTTAGCTTTGCTCTTTTCCCTGTTCCCCCTGGCTCGTGAACAACGCGTCTCATTCCCTCCACAATAACAGAATAATGTTTGCGATCAACCATGGAATAATGTTTCTTTCTAAATTGCGCCATAGGGCCATTAGCGCCAATTGATTTCACAAAGTGTGGCGTATAATACCACCCTCTATTTGCAATTATCGCAACAATATTTGCCATTTGAAGCGGCGTCAACATTACTTCTCCCTGTCCGATTGAGATAGATCGAATTGTGGAAAATGCCCACCGGTGATTTCCATACCATTTGTCGTAGTATTTTGAATCGGGAATAGATCCTGGGCGTAATCCTGTAATATCTGTCTCTAAATTTTGTCCCAAACCGAAACTGTGCATGTATTTTGACCAGATATTGAGCCCAATTTCCGCATCTTCAAAAACGCTTTTCTTTTTCTCTTGTTGAATAATTCTTCGGGTTACCGAATAATAATAAGGGTTACACGAATGTTTTATCGCATCTGCCAAATTTCCTGCACTTGCATGATTGTGGCAACCAACAACAGATTTATTACATGGAAACCCTGATTCTGGCGTAATTACACCTTCTTGCAATCCAATCAGGGAATTCAATAACTTAAACGTCGATCCTGGAGGATATTCTGCAGCTAGAGGTCTTGGGTATAGTGGTTTACTTGGGTCGTTCAACAATGCCGGGTAATTATCCGAAATATTTCTTTTTCCGATGAATAAATTTGGATCGTAGGAGGGGGCAGAAACCAAAGCTAAAATCTCCCCTGTTTTTGGTTCAATTGCCACAATACAACCTCTTTTATTTTTTAAGAGCTTTTCACCGTAGGCTTGCAAAATAATGTCTACGCCTAAATTTAGTGGTGGACCTTGTTTTGCTATTGTGTCATATTTTCCATTGGCATAGGATTCAATTGCGTTATTCAATGCAGAAGTAACAATATAACGGATTCCTTTTTGTCCGCGCAATTCTTTTTCATAAAATCGTTCCAATCCTGCGCGCCCGATATTGTAGCCCGGTTTATAGAATTGGTCTTCCGTGATTTCCTCTCTATTTACTTCCGAAAGATAGCCAACAATATTAGCACCATTTGCATAGGGATAGCTTCTCATACTGGTAACCTCTTCGTAAAATCCTGGAAAATTTTCCAAATGCGGTGCAATAACAGCAATTTCTTCAAGCGTTAATTCTTTTAGAAACGGATAGGCACGAATTTTTTGGTAATTGGATGTTGTTTTTCCGCTGTGGCGGTTGTAGTATTTTCCTTCCCCTCTGACGATTTCCTGAAACCGATATCTAACCTGCTCGCGTGTCCAGCCAATCAATTTTGCAAAAGCGGCAGTATCCAATTTTTTCATTTCGTCCTCCACCATCATGAGGTTATAGTAGGTTCGATTGGAAACCATTTTTTTGCCATTTCGGTCAAATAGAACGCCCCTTGGCGGAGTAATTTCTTTTCTTTTTTCTGCGATTTCTTGTGCCCTCAATGTCCAAGTGTCATCCATTACCTGCATGTAAAAAAGGCGTATGGTATAAATTATTCCGACCAATACCATTAAGATAATCAATACATATTTTCTGGCGTCTAAATTCATCTTTCCTTTGGCTTAGAAACAAAAAGCGATTGCAACAAGGTGCTGAATAAAAAGGACAATGGCAGGCTCAAGAAAACCTTTTGAAGAATGAAGAAGAAATCATCCATTCTAAATATTTCAAGTGTAAAAAACCATAAATGGTGCAAAAAAAGCAATATCCCGTAAACGAAAATATACCAGCGCATTCCCATTTGATAGCTACTTCCTTCTTTTAAATTATCGTATCCATCGCGGGGCGCAAACATTTTAAAAATGATTGGACGTAAATAGGCCATTAAGACCAAGGAAGATGCGTGCAAACCATATGTGTTTGAAATTGAATCTATAGCAATTCCCATTGCAAAAGCGAGAGCTAAAACGGCAATTACACTTAATTCAAACGGCAATAAAAGCACAAATAGAGGATATACCATAATTTGTATTCCAAGTCCAATTTCAAGTTGATTCAACACAAGTGCCTGAATGCCAACCAATAAAACAAAACGGATTATATTTTTAATTACTTCGTTCATTCTTCTTTATCTACCGGAATTTCTGATTCCAGATTTTGTTGTTCTTCGCGCAGCAGGTTTTTAATAACATATACACGCTGCAACGCTCTATAATCTTCGGAAAATCGGATTACAACATCCCATAATGGTTTTCCTTCTACGGGTTTTAACTTTTCAATTCTGCCAACTGCCAAGCCGCGCGGAAAAATACCAGATCCACCTCTTGTCACAACCTTCGACCATTTTTTGATGGATTGATCATTTGAAATTCCAGCAATCGAACCTCTTCTTGGGTCTCTTCCGTCCCATTTTAGTAAGCCAAAAAGTCCAATTGGTTCAATCATAATGTCGACGTTGATATTTTCAGTTAAAACAGATTTTACAACCGCATAATTTTCACTAACGTTGTGTACAATTCCTACAATTCCTTTGTCTGAAAAAACGCCCATTCCGCGTTTGATTTTTTGTTTTGATCCGATGTCTAGGGTGAAATAATTATTTCTTTTTGTGACGGTAGAATTAATTACCAATGCAGGAATATACTCGTATTGCTGTCGAAAAAGCGTATCATTAATTTTTACTGTTCCATATTGTAAACGATGGAAGCTTTCTGGCAACTGCTTTCTTAGACGAATATTCTCTTTCTGAAGATTTTGGTTGTTCTTTGTAAGATTAAAATGCTTGGTAACTTCATGCTTCGCACCAAGTATAGAGCCGGAAACAGATGACGCAGTGGTAAGATAACGTGCTCTAGGGAAATTTAAAAAAGAAAAATAGGTTGTGATAGCAAAAAGCTGCAAAACCACAAAAACTAGAAAAACACGAAAACGCTTAAAAAAAGCTATTAAATTGCGCATGCACAAAGATAAGAAAGTCCCGATAAATATTTACCGAGATTCTTAAAATTAATCTTTTATCAAGAATTGGAATTTTTCGATGTTTTTCAATGCAATGCTTGTTCCTCTTGCCACAGCTCTCAATGGATCTTCAGCAATGTGAACCGGTAGTTTTGTCTTTGCGGAAATACGTTTGTCAAGACCTCTCAACATGGAGCCGCCGCCAGCAAGATAAATTCCAGTTTTGTAAATATCCGCGGATAATTCAGGCGGAGTCATTTCCAGCGCACTTAAAATCGCTTCTTCAATTTTAGAAATCGTTTTATCCAAAGCATGTGCAACTTCAGAATACGTTATGATAATCTCCTTCGGAATTCCAGTCATTAAATCTCGCCCACGAACCGCAAAATCTGGCGGTGGATTATCCAATTCTGGAATAGCCGCGCCAACTTCAATTTTTATTTGTTCTGCAGTGCGCTCCCCAACAAGAATGTTGTGTTGACGACGCATGTATTCTTCAATATCGCTGGTAAAATCATCTCCTGCAATTCGAATTGATTTATCGCAAACAATCCCACCTAAAGCAATAACAGCAATTTCTGAAGTTCCACCACCAATATCAATAATCATATTGCCCATTGGCTCTTCCACATCAATTCCAATTCCAATTGCAGCTGCCATTGGCTCGTGAATGAGGTAAACTTCTTTCGCTCCAGCGTGCTCTGCAGAATCGCGAACGGCTCTTTTTTCAACTTCTGTGATTCCAGATGGAATACAAATAACCATACGCAGCGATGGGTTGAAAAGACTTCTCCCTGGATTGATCATTTTGATCATTCCACGAATCATTTGTTCCGCACTTTGAAAATCTGCAATTACACCATCTTTCAATGGACGAACTGTCTCAATCAATTTGTGGGTTTTACCGTGCATTTGTTGCGCTTTTTTACCAATTGCAACAATTTTTCCGGTTTGTATATCTCTAGCAACTATTGAAGGTTCGTCTACAACTACTTTATCATTCATAATGATTAGCGTATTTGCTGTACCTAAGTCAATTGCTATTTCTTGCGTTAAAAAGCTAAATAATCCCATTTCGTGTTCGCTTTCTTTTTTAAAGTCCTATAATGATAATCAGTTTCTTCGTAAAAAGTGTTTTTTTGTTACACTTTTCTACAAATAAAAAAATTTAATGTTTAAAATGTCTGTTTCCTGTGAAAACCATTGCCATATTATGCGCGTTACAGTAATCAATTGATAAATCGTCTTTTATGGAGCCGCCCGGTTGAATTACTGCTGTTATACCTGCTTGATCGGCAATTTCCACACAATCCGGGAAAGGGAAAAAAGCATCGGATGACAGAACAGCTCCTTTTAAATCAAAGCCAAAAGATTTTGCCTTATGAATAGCTTGTGTCAAGGCGTCTACCCTGGAAGTTTGTCCCGTTCCACAAGCCAACAACTGGTTATTTTTTGCCAGCACAATTGTATTTGATTTAACGTGTTTTACTATTTTGTTCGCGAACAACAAATCGTTTATTTCTTGTTGCGTTGGGCGCACTTTCGTGCGGGGCTCAATATTTTCAGCTCTTTCCGTAATCAAGTCTTTATCTTGTTCCAGAACGCCATTCAATATTGTTCGGAATTGTCGCTTTGGCAATGCGACGCTCTTTTGAAGTAAAATAATTCTATTTTTCTTGGATTTAAGCAATTCCAGCGCTTCCGGATGGTAAGAAGGAGCAATTACCACCTCGCAAAACAATTCATTTACCTCTATGGCTGTTTCTAGATCCATTTCTTTATTGGCAATCAATATTCCACCAAATGCACTTACCGGATCGCCCGCCAAAGTTGCCAAATAAGCTTCTTTTAAGGTTGGTCGTATTGCAATTCCACATGGATTATTGTGTTTCAAAATAGCGAAAGTTGGAGCTTCATCCTTAAATTCAGCCATCAAATTAACTGCTGCATCTACATCCAACAGATTGTTGTAAGAAAGCTCTTTTCCATGCATTTTATCAAAAATAGCATCTAAATCGCCGTGAAAAATGCCTTTTTGGTGTGGGTTTTCGCCATACCGCAAAACCTGCGAATGTAAAATGCTTTCTTTGAACATTTCTTTTTCACCTTGATTAAAATACTTGAAAATCTGCGTATCGTAATGGGAAGAAACATTAAATGCGTCTCTAGAAAAAGAAATTCTTTGTTCGATTGTTGTCTCACCATTTTGCGCAACCAACAGTTCTAAAAATTCAGCGTACTGATTTTGAGAAGGAAGAATCACAACATCTTTGTAATTTTTTGCCGCAGCACGTATTAGGGAAATTCCACCAATATCTATTTTTTCTATGATATCGTCGTGACTTGCGCCAGAAGCAACTGTTGCCTCAAATGGGTACAAATCAACTATCACCAAATCTATTTCAGGAATTTCATATTCTTTAATCTGCTGTTGGTCTTGTGCATTTTCTCTCCGGTTTAGTATTCCACCGAAAACTTTTGGATGCAATGTTTTTACACGGCCGCCAAGAATAGAAGGGTAGGAAGTCAAATCCTCCACACGCACAACAGGAATTTTCAGATCTTCAATGAAAGCTTGCGTGCCTCCAGTGGAAAAAATAACTACACCATTTTTATGTAATTCTTGAACAATTGCTTCTAATCCGGTTTTGTCGAAAACAGAAATTAACGCTGAATTAATCTTTTTTGATGCACTCATTACATGAAATAATAGAAAGTGCAAAATTAGTCTAAATTTCATCACTATCCATATATAAAAAATAAAAAAGGGTCGTTTTTTCAAACGACCCTTTCCAACTAATTTATTCTATTTATAATTTTATAATTCTTTTGGTAATTTGAGCTTCTCCTGAGGATAATTTGACTTGGTACATGCCATTTGCGAAACCATTCATAGCAATGGTAACAGAACTACCATTTTGGTTCGTCGAAGCAGCTATTAATTTCCCAAAAAGGTCAAATAATTCAATCGTAACTTCTTCCCCTGCAACCGCAGAAAGATCAATAATAAGCTCCTCTGAAACAGGATTAGGAAATAATTGAACCGCATTCAATGCATTCAAATCCTCTATTCCTACTCCCGAAGATTGAATCACAACAGAATAATCTTCTACTTCACCATAGGTTGTTACGCCACACGGTGCAATTGCTCCGTCGTTTGGCTGGTAGGAGCTTCTAACTCGCATTTTAATGGAACCTGTTGTTGCGGATGTCGGAACAGTAAAGTTAAACACGTTGCTCCATCCTGCTGCCACAATTACATAAGCTACTTGCTCACCAGCATCTAGAAAATCATTGTCGTTGTTATAATCTATCCAAATTGCAAATTCATCTCCTGTATATGCTCCCTGCGCATTTGCGGTTGTTGTAGAGGGAATTAGTGTAGCAGTGTATTGATTGCCTTTTGTTAAAGTCGTAGAAAGGGAAGTAAAACTTGTATACCCAGAGCAAGTCGACGTATTGTTTAGCGTATTTAACTGAACAGAAGAGATATATGTATTTTCGCTAGTCGCTGTGCAACCTGCGGTTGAACTCGCCGCGCAAGGACCTGATGCCGCTGCAACAGTAATGTAATTGGTTTTAATTTCAGAATCAGAACCTTGAGAATTTGCTGCAACCAACGTAATTGTATACTGTCCAACTGTATTGAAAATTACTTGTGGGTTTTGGGATGTCGCGCTCGTTCCGCCTGTGTAAGACCATGCCGTTCCTGCGGTTCCTGGAGCAATTGTCCACGTCCATGAAGTTGGTGATCCAGCGGTTAAATCTGAAAAAGAAACTGTTCCCGCAGGCGCAACCGTCGTTGGAGTTCCAGAAAAATTAGCAACCGGAATAGTAGGAACTGAACAAGGATTTGAAGACCCGTCCAAAACAAGCGCTCCAGTATTTCCAGGATCCAAAAATGTTTTTAACCGGTAATTTGCATTCGTACTATTGGATGTCCAATGGTAAGAAACTTTTCCGTAATAATCTGGGGCAGTTAGTTGGTTACAAAAAGAGGAGCCTCCCGTCAGTGTTCCAAAAATTCGTCCGTTGGATTTGAATACTGGCGAACCGGAAGAGCCGCCTTCCGTAACGCCATGTCCATTTGGATTTGCCGACCACGAAAATCGCCAGTGCGTATTTGCTGCTGCTCCGCCGTAGGTTTGACTCGTTGGTGTTGCAGTGAACGTAGATATTTTTTTAATATCTCCAGCTGGATGGTGAATTCCCGCACCACCTGCAGAAGCTGAATTATTTGCGTCCCAGCCATTCCAATATGCGTTAAAATTTGCTGTTTTTAAGGTAGTAATTGTAGCTGCTTCATTTGCTGCTGAACCAAGTTGCAAAAGCAAGAAATCAGATCCGGTAGCGCCACCATTATCGTTTGAATTTGCTTTTCTAACGCATCCTGTAATGAAATAATCATCCAAAGTTCCAGCAGTTGAAGGATTGGTGCAACTTGGAGCTTCGTATCTAAAGTAAAACTTCCACAAATTTGAGTTGGCTGCAGAGGTTGTAATACCGCAATGTAAAGCGGTTAGAAATAAAGGTTTGCAATCTTGTGCTGTATTATTCACTAATGAACCGCTGCACCAACCTTGTCCCGATGCATCGGTAATCAAAATACGTGCAACGCCTCTTTTTTCATCCTGCCAAGTATCGCCAACAGGTGAACAATTGACATTTATTTCGCACGCTTCGGATTCATTGATTTTTTGAATCATTGGGTTTCCGGTAGAACGGTAATCGTACATTACCCGATCCATCAAAATTTGTGAAGCTTGCGTTCCTTTTGGTTCAAACAAACGCAAAATTAATTCATCGCCAAAACACAATGCCAAGTGCTGTTGGAAATCTTCTAGCATATCGTCTTTCGAAACTGGTTTATGGCGGTATACACCATTCAGATCCGTTACAGAAAAAACACTACTGCCATACAATTTGAACGCACTGAAAATAAAACTCAACGCTTCCGCTCCTGCAGCCTTAATTTTCAATTCCCAGATTCTATCTCCATTTGGTTGGGTCGTCCAAAGACCATTGTTTTCGGTTGTAATATGTGTAAAAATTGGCACCCCTATTCTATATAGTTCACCATTTTTGTCCCGTAAAATATCTTCTGCTCGCAATTGCTCCAAATTTGGAATAGACAAACTTTGGGTTGGTACATTTTTATTTATAACAAAAGAAAGTGGTATAATTTCCCCTTTAGATATATTCTGAGCAGATACAACCGAAGATACAATAGTAAGCGAAAATCCTAAAACAAATAGAAGTTTTTTCATAGTATACTTGATAAATAATTAAACCAGTTCACTACAAATATATAACTTTATAAAAAATAAAAAGCGAATGCACAAAATATGTCTGGTGGAGGATGAAAAAAGCCTTTCCGAACTCATTCAAATGAATCTCGAAATGGAGGGATTTGGCGTAGTTTCAATTTCGAATGGGAGAGAAGCATTTATTCGAGCGAAAGACATGGGTGAATTTGATCTTGTGGTTCTCGATGTTATGCTGCCGGAAGTGAGCGGATTGACTATATGTACAGAGATTCGCAAGCATTCCAATGTTCCAATTTTATTTCTTTCTGCTAAAGGAACAACAGAAGATCGAATCGCTGGACTAAAGCTCGGCGGCAATGATTATTTACCCAAACCATTTGATTTGGAGGAGTTGCTGTTGCGTGTTCAAAATCTGACTAAAAAAGCAGCTGCCTGGGAAAACAAAGAACTAGAAGCGATTACAATTGGAACTAAAAAAGTGCAATTTGACACCTTTGAAGTTATAGATCTTCAAACAAACGTTTCCATTCGTTTGTCAAAAAAGGAAATTGAATTACTACATCTTTTTGCTGAAAAAGAAAACATTGTTATTTCTCGGGATGAAATCTTAGATAAAATATGGGGGAAAGATCAATTTCCAACTTCTAGAACAATTGACAATTACATACTTACCTTCCGAGAAATTTTTGAGAGAGATCCAAAATCACCCCTTTATTTTCATTCTATCCGCGCCGTTGGATACAAGTTTACCAATTCTGCAGCGGCACAAGTGTAAATAGAAAAAAATCAGCGGACTCCTGAAATACCTTAATTTCGGCTCTTCCTGCAGAATAAGCAGCACAATTTATTACTTTTACCATACAAATGAAAGCGAAAGAAAAAGAGAAACAACTGAGATACGACACAGCCTATTTAAAAATGGCGGTATCTTGGTCAAAGCTATCGTATTGTTCCCGCAAACAAGTTGGAGCAATTATCGTAAAAGACGAAATGATAATTTCGGATGGCTACAATGGAACTCCCTCCGGATTTGATAATTGCTGCGAAGATGCTGACGGAAATACGCAATGGTATGTTTTACACGCTGAAGCGAATGCCATTTTAAAAGTTGCTAAATCAACCAATAATTGCAAAGGAGCAACATTGTATTTAACACTTTCTCCTTGCAAGGAATGCAGCAAATTAGTTATACAATCGGGGATAACACGCGTAGTCTTCAAAGATTCCTATAAAGACGCTGAAGGAATCGATTTTTTAAAAAATGCAGGTGTTGAAATCATTCAAATAGAAAAACTCGAAGATGTTGAATAATTCAAAAAATACGTTTTTATTGCCGCTCATTTTTGCTGGATGCATCGCCATTGGCTTATGGTTGGGAAATGCTCTTTCTTCTCGAACAGTGGATTTTACTACTTCAGAAGGAGGTGAGAAATACCAAAAAATTCAAGATATTATAGACGTTTTAGATAAAAAATACGTGGATTCTCTAGATGGAGAAAACTTATTTGAGCAGACAATTTCCGACATGCTACACAAGTTAGATCCGCACAGTAATTATATTCCTGCTAAAGATCTTCAGGCAATCAATGAATCCATCGAAGGGAAATTTGGTGGCGTTGGTGTTCGGTTTTTTATTTTACGCGATACTGTTTGCATCACCAATGTTGTGGCTGGATCGCCATCCTACGTTGCCGGACTAAAAGCGGGGGACAAAATAATTCAAGTAGACGGAAAATCCGTAGCAAGCAAAAAAATTACCAACGATAAAATCATGTCCTTGCTGAAAGGGAAAGAAAATACCGCTGTAAGTCTGCGTTTGTTGCGCAATGGTAAAACCCTTAATAAACGGGTGATTCGCGGTTCTATACCAATTGAATCGATACTTTCTGCCTACATGATTCAACCAACCGTTGGGTATGTGAAAATTGAATTGTTCTCCGTGACTACTGCACAGGAATTTCGAAAAGCGGCAGTTTGGTTGAAACAGCAAGGAATGAAAAAAATGATTCTCGATTTACGCAATAATGGTGGTGGTGTACTGCAATCGGCTACGGAAATTACAGATGAGTTTTTAGGCGCGAATATTCCTATCGTACGCACAAAAGGCGCACACATGCAATCTAAAACCTACCGCGCTTCTGCAGGGGGAATTCTAGAAAATACGCGTGTTTCGGTGTTAATAAATGCCAACTCAGCGTCCGCAAGTGAAATTGTAGCTGGAGCAATTCAGGACAATGACCGTGGAATAATTATAGGTCGCCGTTCTTTTGGAAAAGGATTGGTGCAAGAAGATGTGCAATTGCGCGATGGCAGTAATTTGCGTTTGACCGTTGCACGCTATTATACACCAACCGGACGTTGTATTCAAAAAACGTATGAAGAAGGTTACGAGGAATACGTAAATGCGCAAATGGAACGCTACGACAATGGAGAATTATACGCGCCAGATAGCACTTTATATGTCGATTCTTTGAAATTCAAAACACCTAAAGGTCGAATTGTCTATGGCGGTGGCGGAATTATGCCGGATGTTTTTGTGCCATTTGATTCCACAGGAACAAGCTGGTATTTTACAGAATTACGGTACTCCCAGGCATTTAGTGCTTTTGCCTTTGATTTTGTTCAAAATAAACGCACCAAGTGGGCATCGATTGCTGATTTTGATAAAACCTTTAGTATTTCCAATGATTTGCTAACACAGTTTGTTCGCTTTGCGGAAAAGGAGCAAAAAATCAAGGAAGATAAAAGTGGATTTCTGCACAGTAAAGTCTTGATTTCAAAAACACTTAAAGCAGAAATTGCACGTCAACTATGGTTGGAAGATGGCTATTATCAGATTTCTAACAAAACGGATAACGAAGTACAAAAAGCACTTAAAAGCTTGAAATAAAAGCTTGAAACTAAAATTACAGGAAAAGAATTTTACTGCGTAATCCGAACGTTTTAAGCATATAAGCAACAATCCCCACACGAAATTATTTCATTCCATGTGGGGATTCTAAGTTGTTGAAAAATATTAATTCTTAATCAATTGCTTCGTTGTATTTTGACCATTTACTTGAATAGAAATAAAATAAACTCCTTTACGAACAGGTGTATTTGCATCGTTGTTCCCGTCCCAGTTCACAGAGAACTGATCTTGGGAAGCTACCGCGGATTGAACTAATTTGCGCAACAATTTTCCTTGCGAATCGTATAGGTAAACGGAAATCACATCGCCTGCTTTAACGCCTGGATGCGCAATTGTCGTTCCATTTTCAAAGGGATTTGGATACACGCTAATCGGACTCGCGTCTTCCTGTAATTGCTCCTGCAAACTTGCGCTCATCAACGCTTCCATGTCGTAATTTTCATCGCCAGCTTGATGCAGCATAAAATGAAAATAAACCAAAAACATTTCATCGCTCGTGTTTAAACCAGCCGTAACCAATTGCGGTGGGTTGTTTGGATTGTGCGTATTCAGAGAAGTATTGTCGTATTTTCCTTCTCCTTTAAATATTGTTCCTTGCGGCGCAAACTGAATATTCTTGAAGAAATAGAAATCTTGCCAATGGAAATCCCAGTGCGGAATATTTGCAAATTTCAAGGTGTCGGCATTTGGCTTTATGGCGTATGCTTTGATACTTTCTCCT
>JBIKZR010000162.1:0-4988 GCA_044354635.1 Crocinitomicaceae bacterium
CATGCGCACTTGGCTGACATCTTCCGAAATTCGATTCATTAAATCTCCAGTAGCATTTTTCTTGTAAAAGCTATAGTCCAGTTGCTGGTACTGGTTATAAATCTCATTTTTTAAATCGTATTCGATTAAGCGCGACATGATAATAATTGTTTGTCGGGTCAAAAAGAGAAAAAAGCCGCTTCCAAGCGATAGAAGCATGTAAATACCACCGATTTTTAAAGATAAAAATAACGCGTCATTCAACCCATTTACTGGCGTTTCCGTTAGTAAACTATCAATGGTAGTTTTCACATATAGAGGCATTTGTACGCCAAAATAATTGGAAATTACAATGAATAGAATTCCCAATAAAAAACGCCATTTGTATTTTATGAAATATTTGTTGAGATAGCTCAGTGACTTCATACGATTAATTTCCTATTTTTGTGCCCAGCTTTGCATGACGTTGCAAAAATAGACATTCAGCTTGAATAAACTTTAAAACACATACCGTTTAAATATGTTTGAGGTAAAAAATATTGAGGACACGAACCTCATTGAAAATCCGGTGATTGCTCAGATGAGTAAGTACAACCATGAACAATTATTGTTTTGTAACGATAATGCAACTGGTTTAAAAGCAATTATTGCTGTTCACAACACGGTTTTGGGCCCGGCATTGGGTGGAACGCGCATGTGGATGTACAACAATGAGCTCGAAGCTTTAACGGATGTTTTGCGTTTGTCTCGCGGAATGACTTACAAAAATTCCATTTCAGGATTGAATTTAGGTGGCGGAAAGGCGGTAATCATCGGCGATGCAAGATCGATGAAGTCGGAAGCGTTAATGCGACGATTCGGAAAATTTGTAAACAGCCTTGCTGGAAAGTATATTACAGCAGAAGATGTTGGTATTTCAACATCAGATATGGTTTATGTGAATATGGAAACAAACCATGTTGTTGGTTTACCAGGAAAAAGTGGCGATCCATCTCCAGTAACTGCACATGGCGTTTACGTGGGAATGAAAGCGTGTGCCAAAGAACAATTTGGTTCAGATTCCCTTGCAGGAAAGAAAATTGCAGTTCAAGGTGTTGGACATGTTGGTGAATACCTTGTCAAAGCATTGGCAGCAGAGAAAGCAGATGTTTTTATTACAGATATTCACGAACCAACATTAAAAAGCGTTGCACAGAAGTACGGTGCTAAAATTGTTGGTTTAGATGAAATCTACGACATAGATATGGATATTTATGCACCTTGTGCTTTGGGCGCAACAGTGAATGATGCAACACTTTCCCGTTTGAAATGTTCTATTATTGCTGGTGCTGCGAATAACCAATTGCAAATTGAAGATATTCACGGTAGACACGTCATGGAAAAAGGAATTCTGTATGCTCCAGATTTTGCGTTGAACGCTGGCGGTGTAATTAATTGTTATTCCGAAGTGAAAGGATTGACAGCTGAATGGGCAATGGGGAAAGCAGAAGAGATATACAATACGATTGGAAATATTGTGAAACGTTCCAAAACAGAGAATATTCCAACGTATCAAATTGCTAATAAAATGGCGGAAGAGAGAATTGAAGCGGTAGGAAAAGTAAAATTGCCATTATAAAAGGATGCTAAACAGAAGACATTTACGAATTAAAGTATTACAAGCATTGTACGCTTATTTTCAATCGAAGGAAGATAACTTCCGTCGGACTGAAAATGAATTGATGCAGGCTATTGAGAGAATCTACGATCTTTACATTTATTTTTTGTTGACTTTTTCGGAAGTAAAAACAATTTCGGAAAATAGAATGGAAGAGAAGAAGAAGAAGATTCGTCCAACGGATGCAGATTTGAATCCTAATCGTAAATTCACCAACAATGAAATTGTGCGCATGCTCGAAGAAAGTAGAGAGTTGCGGACAATTTCAGAAGAACGAAAAGTGAATTGGGTTGGCGATGAGCCTCAAGAAATGTTTCGCAAAATTTACCTTCACATGGAGGAAAGCGAGACCTTTTTTGAATACCTGAACAATGGACAAGAAGGTTTTGAAGAGGATAAGGCATTTGCAATTGAATTATTCCGAACTGAAATTGCAAATTCTGAATTATTGTACAACTATATTGAAGAAAAAAGTATACATTGGATGGATGATATTGATCTAGCTTGTTCCATGGTTTTGAAAACGATAAAAACCTTCGAAAAAGGAGAAGATATTTCTATTCTGCCATTGTATAAAAAGGACGACGATGAGCAAGAATTTGTTCGAGAATTGCTGCGTAAAACGATTTCCATGAACAAGGAAAACGAAGAACTTATTGATGATTTAACAAAAAACTGGGAACTAGATAGAATTGCTAAAATGGATATTATCTTGATGAAAATGGCAATCACAGAATTGCAAATATTCAATAATATTCCAACCAAAGTAACGCTGAATGAATACATTGAGATTTCAAAATTCTACAGTACACCAAAGAGTAATGGTTTTATCAATGGTATTTTAGATAAAGCGATTGGACGTTTGGAGGAAGAAAAGAAAATTCTTAAAATTGGACGTGGATTAATAAAGTAACAAAATGAAAAAATTAGTATTTTTTTTACCGGTATTCCTTCTTATTAGTGCTTGCTCAGGTTCAGATTCCGTTGAAGTAGGAAATAAAACCACTATGCAGGTTGATCCAGTATTTGACGCTGGAGATGTTGTAAAAGGTGAAAAAGTAAAGGCGCAATTTGTTGTGCGTAACACAGGGAAATATCCTTTGGTAATCGCAGAAGTTAAACCATCTTGCTCTTGTACTGTTGGATCTAAACCAGAAGATCCTATTCAGCCGGGCGAAGAAGGGATTATAAAAGCCGAAATCGATACGGATCGAACAGCATCCGGAATTATCTCAAAAACGCTGAGAATTGTTGCGAATACGGAACCATCCGTAACGGAAGTAGCAATTAAAGCAAAAGTTAAATCAAATTAGTAACACTTAAATTCACATAAAAATGCCACAACAAATTATAATGTTAGTATTGATCTTGGTAGTATTTTACTTCTTTATGATCAGACCGCAAATGAAAAAACAAAAAGAATTGAAGAAATTCAGAGAAAACATGAAGGTTGGTGACAAAGTAGTTACAATCGGCGGTATTCATGGGAAAATATTGGAATTAGCTGATTCTACTGTTCTAATTAGTTCAGAAGGAACAAAAATCAGATTGGAAAAAAGTGCTATTGCCTCTTCTACAGAAGATCAATTAATGGCGAAATAATTAAAAGCTATGCACCATAGAAAAACCGTTCTTACTGAAAGAATGGTTTTTTTTTGACCAGCTTTTTACAATTTATTTGATTAAATTTATACTAAATATTGCAGGTGAAAAGGAAAGTCATTGGCTTTCCGCCGTGTAATAAAATAATTAAATATGTATACACGTCCAAGAAGAAATCGAAAATCAAGCGCTATTCGTGCGATGGTGGAGGAAACAAAAATTGGTTCTGAACATTTGATTTATCCTATTTTTTTAAAAGATGGAACAAATGTGAAAGAGGAAATCTCTTCACTTCCTACTAATTTCAGATGGTCAATCGACCGATTACTACCTGAAATTGAAGCATGTATGAAATTGGGCGTAATGACTTACGATCTTTTTCCAGCTGTAGAGGAACAATTGAAAGACAAAACAGCTACGTATAGTTATGCGGAAGATAATTTCTATTTGCATGCCATTCGCAAATTGAAAGAAACATTTCCGGAGATTGTTTTAATGAGCGATGTTGCGATGGATCCATATTCTTCAGATGGACACGATGGATTGGTGGAAAACGGAATTATTCTAAACGATGAAACATTACCGATTCTATCCAAAATGTCGTTAGCACAAGCACAAGCAGGAATCGATATTATCGGACCTTCGGATATGATGGATGGACGCGTTGGCAGTATTCGCGAAACGTTGGATATCAATGGATTTACAGATGTTTCCATTATGTCGTATTCAGTGAAATATGCCAGTGCATTTTATGGCCCTTTTCGCGATGCGTTAAATTCTGCTCCGAAGCATGGCGATAAGAAAACATACCAAATGAATCCAGCCAATAAGCGGGAAGCATTATTGGAAGCGGAGTTGGATTTTATGGAAGGCGCAGATATGTTGATGGTTAAACCAGCTTTGTGCTATTTAGATGTAATACATGTGTTGAAAGAAAATTTCAATATTCCAATAACCGCTTACAATGTTAGTGGAGAATGTGCAATGGTTTATGCTGCGGCGGCAAACGGCTGGCTCAATTACGATCTTGCAATAAGTGAAATGCTATTGAGCATGCGAAGAGCTGGCGCAGATGCTATTTTAACTTATTTTGCAAAGGATTTTGCTACCTTGTTGAAGAAGTAAAAACAGTATTGATGAACATGTATTTATAATTGGTGCGTAATCCTTTTTCTTCTGATGAAGGGAAGAGTTTTACCGCAACCAAGCAATTTTAAACCTTTAAAGTGAATGGAAGAATTTGATTTATATCCACCAAAGCCAACCTTAAATGAGCCGAAAGTGAAAGGGAGTTTAGTGATGACAATATTTTCTATCGTTTTGTTTATTCTCACATTTTTATTCGTTTTCACAGATGAAGTAAATTTCGTTTTTCATTTATTGATTGTACTTCTAGTGCACGAAATGGGACATTTTACGATGATGAAATTATTCAAGTATAAAAATGTGCGCATGCTATTTATCCCATTGATGGGCGCATTTGTTCAGGGAAGCAAAGAGGAATATTCACAGAAACAAAGTTTATTGGTAGTTGGAGCAGGACCTTTTCCTGGAATTATTATCGGTTCAATATTGTTGTTTTTGGCGAGTTCCTATGAATTTGCCTGGATGGTAGACCTTGGATTATTATTCTTGTTATTGAATTGTATCAATTTAGTTCCGCTAGATCCGTTGGATGGTGGACAACTATTTAAGCTCTTGTTAAAAAATAAGCAAGAATTTTTTATCCTCGTTTTTTCCTTTATTTCTT
>JBIKZR010000163.1:0-4984 GCA_044354635.1 Crocinitomicaceae bacterium
AAATTATACAACTTACGCGGGATAAATATGTGGCACAGGAATGGCAAGCGTTTGTGCGCCGATTACCAGCTACAATCGATCCAGAATTAATGCGGAAGTTGGATGCGAAACTTCATTTTAAAACATGGGGAAATGCAGAAGTGCGCTCCGAATGGTTTACGCTTGGAATCCGAAGTGGCTACTTGGAAATCCGACCAAATATGGAACGTTTCCTGTTAAAAGTTGGACGCAGAAAATACCTTTCCCCTATTTATTCGGAATTAGCGAAAACGCCAGAGAATTTGGCTTGGGCTAAAAGCGTATTTGAAAAAGCAAAAGGGAATTACCACTTTGTTTCGAGAAGCAGCATTCAAGGAATTCTTTATAAGAAGAAATAATTAGTGTTCTCACCTGAAAACAGTTATATAGCCATTTTTTTCAACTGTTGAATTTTCACAGAAGACGCCTTTAATCCTGCAAAAATAGGTTCCATCTTTCACTTTAGAGCTGTCAAATTTGCGCTCGATTTGCTCACTTTCGAAAACAATTTCTCCCCAACGGTTGAAAATCAACAAATGGTATTCATTGAAAACACAATTACTAATGACCTCAAGTAACTCACATCCAAACGGATCGCAATCCGGTGTCAAGTTGTTTGGAAAGTATACTTTACACGTATCACAATTTCCTTGGGAAAACGAAAAAAAGGTTTGAAAAAGCAGTAAAATTAAAAGTTGATGTTTTCTTTTCACAATTTGAAAACGTAGAAAAAAATGGGGCGTTGCTCTTATAAATAAGAATATTAAACGTTACCTCACCCAACCCTATCCTTAAAATTAACGTTTTAATTAAACAAACTAAAAGATGGCATTAGAAATAAAAGAACCCTGTTCTGAAGATTGGTCAAAAATGACTGCAACTGAAAAAGGTGCTTTTTGTCAGAAATGCGCTCTTGAGGTTGTCGATTTCACCAATAAAACCGCCTTCGAAATAAAGCAAACTTTACTAGATGAATTTTCCAAAAGTCCTCGTCTATGTGGCCATATCACCAATTATCAGCTCAATCAAATCAATGACGAATTTTTTAAATGGAAAAATGAACGAGAAACATTTCGTGCAATTTGGATTTTCTCTTTACTAGCGGTCTTTGGGCTTACCTTGTTCAGTTGTCAGAATACGCTTTCTAAAGAATTGATTTCAAAATTAAATTCCGAAACGAGCATTTTACTAAAAAGTGATACCACAAAAACGGATGTCGCATTACTGGATAGCACGGTTAAAAATCCGGATTCACTTGCCACTACTATAGGAGACTTACCTTATTTCAAATTTCCTTATGAAGATATAATTACGTTTTCAGGAGTGGTTCCTTATTACCCATTTAACACTATAATTCCCTGGGAAATCTGCACTATTTCCTTGGGATCAATAGCGATTTCAGGCAATATACAAACAACAACGGATACGGTTAATTTTTTAAAAGCTTCAAAGCAAGCACTTGATCATCCCAATTTAAGTGTACCATTGCGCACACAAAACCCAACCAACAAACCGGAAGAAAAGACTGAAAGAGGCACAATTGAAGGCGTTTTAGGCTCTTCAGAAAAAAAATTCGACGCATTTATCTATCCAAAACCAGTAACGCCAGAAAGCCGGGTATATCTAAAAGCAAATGAATCTTTGATTCTATTCGTAGACGTTTTTCGCGTATCTGAAAATGATGCTTTTCGTTCTGGAAGTATTGAAGTTGCTGCTGGAAACCATGAATTAGATGTGAAATTTTACGATTTCCCAAAAGGAAATTACCAATTAAATCTTCAAGCTTCCAATCAATTATCGGTATTGGATTTCACCGTTTAAAGCAAAAAAAAGCCTAACATTTCTGCCAGGCTCTAATCTTGTTGTTTTTTTTATCCATTCATGGAAGAAATTTTCTCTTCTAGAACAGCGATTGTACTAAGTGCTTCTGCTTCTTTTTTACGTTCCGTTGCAACAACTTGCTCGGGAGCTCCTGCCATGAATTTCTCGTTTTGGAGTTTTCGTTGCACGCTGTTCAAAAAGCCTTTAGTATATTCTAGTTCTTCTGTCAATTTCTTTTTCTCTGCTTCCAGATCGATGGAATCGCCAAATGGAATATAGTATTCGTTGGAATTCACCAAAAACGAGTTTGCGTTAGCAACTTTTTCCGCAACATACTCCAATTGCGACAAATTGCCCATTTTCACAATTACCGCATCAAAAGTAGTGTCGATGTCGTTGTTCTTTTTGATGCACAATTCCATTTTCACCTTGTTTGCGATGTTGTTTTGCTTGCGCACGTTCCGAATATTGGTAATTACCTCTTCCGCTTTGTGGAAGGAAATTAAAACACTTTCGTTTACCGTTTGAACTGCTGGCCATTCTGCAATAATAATATCTTGGCCGTCTTTTCTTTCGCGGATTAAATGCCATAATTCCTCTGCAATAAAAGGAGTGAATGGCTGAATAATTTTCAGAATTTTCTCGAAGAAATCTTTCGTTGCATCAATCGTTTTGGCATCAATTGGCTGCTCGTAACCTGGCTTTATCATTTCCAGATACCAAGAACAGAAATCGTCCCAAACTAATTTGTACGTTGCCATCAACGCTTCCGAAATTTTGAATTTATCAAACAATTCGTTGATTTCGATAAGTTGCTGGTTAAATTTAGCATCGAACCACTCTATCGCTTTAACGGAAGATTTTGGTTGTTCCATTTCCCGTACTTCCCAAGCATTTACCAAACGGTAAGCATTCCAGATTTTGTTCGTGAAATTTCTTCCCTGTTCACATTGGGAAGTATCAAAAGGTAAATCGTTTCCTGCAGGCGAAGAAATCAAGATTCCCATGCGCACGCCATCGGCACCGAACTTCTCAATCAACTCAATCGGATCGGGCGAATTACCCAAAGACTTCGACATTTTTCGTCCCAGTTTATCGCGAACAATTCCGGTATAATAAACATTTTTGAATGGCAAATCGCCCATGTATTCGTATCCTGCGATAACCATTCGCGCTACCCAGAAAAACATGATTTCGGGCGCTGTAACCAAATCGTTGGTCGGATAATAATACTTTATTTCTTCGTTTCCTGGTCGCGTCAAACCATTAAAAACGGATATCGGCCATAACCAACTGGAAAACCACGTATCCAAAACATCTTCGTCTTGCTTCAATTCGGACGCTGCAATTGCTCTTCCGGCTTTTGCTGTTGCCAATTCCAGTGCTTCGTCAATTGTTTTTGCCACAACATAATCCTCCGAACCGCTACCAAAATACCAAGCTGGAATTTGGTGTCCCCACCACAATTGACGCGAAATACACCAATCTTTGATGTTTTCCATCCAATGTTTGTAGGTATTTTTAAACTTTTCCGGGTGAAATTTAATATTTCCGTTCATGACATTTTCCAGCGCAGGCGCAGCCAATTCTTTCATGTCAACGAACCATTGCAAAGATAATTTCGGTTCAATTACCGCATTCGTACGCTCCGAAAATCCAATTTTATTGATGTAATCTTCCGTTTTAACTAAATAACCTTTGTCGTATAATTCCTTTTCAATTGCTTTACGAACATCAAAACGATCCATACCTGAATAATGCATTCCATGCGCATTCAACGTACCATTATCGTTAAAAATATCAATCGTTTCGAGCGCATGTTTTTTTCCAAGATCGTAATCGTTGGTATCGTGTGCTGGTGTAACTTTCAAACATCCAGTTCCAAATTCCATATCAACGTATTCGTCCTGAATTATCGGGATTTCGCGGTTTGCAATAGGCACAATTACTTGTTTTCCATGCAAATGTTTAAATCGTTCGTCGTCTGGATGGATACAAATTGCCGAATCGCCTAAAATTGTTTCTGGTCGCGTTGTAGCGATAGTTAACCATTCGTCTTCACTCCCTGCGATTTTGTAACGCACGTAAAACAATTTGGAATTTACTTCTTTGTGCAAAACCTCTTCATCTGAAAGTGCCGTTAAAGCTTCCGGATCCCAATTGACCATTCGTACGCCACGGTAAATCTTTCCTTTTTTGTATAAATCAATAAAAACATTCAATACCGATTCTGAATATTCTGGATCCATGGTAAAACTGGTGCGTTCCCAATCGCAGGATGCGCCAAGTTTTTTCAATTGTTCGAGGATAATTCCGCCGTGTTTATCTTTCCATTCGAAGGCATGTTTCAAGAATTCATCCCGCGTAAGATCCGATTTTTTAATTCCTTCCGTGCGCAATTTCTGCACCACTTTCGCTTCGGTTGCAATAGAGGCATGATCCGTTCCTGGAACCCAACACGCATTTTTACCAAGCATTCGTGCACGGCGAACCAAAACATCTTGAATCGTATTGTTCAACATGTGTCCCATGTGTAAAACACCCGTTACGTTTGGCGGTGGAATGACGACGGTATAAGCTTCACG
The DNA here is from genome assembly GCA_044354635.1 of Crocinitomicaceae bacterium. GTDB lineage: Bacteria > Bacteroidota > Bacteroidia > Flavobacteriales_D > Crocinitomicaceae > M0103. The sequence continues at coordinate 4,425 of JBIKZR010000163.1, forward strand.
CTCATCTGGTTCCGAATGAAAATAACCTTTGTTCATCCAGTGTGCATACCATTTTTCCTCCGCTTTTAACGGTTCATACGTTTTTGGGGTTTCCATGTACTCTTATTTTAGAAAGGCAAAGATACAAAGGATTTTGGATTCGGAATTTGGTAAAGCAACAGAATCATTGAAAATGCTTTCTAAAAGGGCGATTTTTAATTCAAACTAGATTTCTAAGGTTTAAATGGACTATTTTTTTAATTCAATTTTTTTTCTATTTTGTGAAAAATCCTTGATAATGTATTCCAAAATTTAGTATATTTAATCTCTTACTTTTATCTTTTTAAACGAAAACCAACGCATGAACGAATTAAAATATGCCGTTATTTGTATAGACGACGATCCATTTGTTTTACAAATGATTGGTTTTCAGCTGAATAAAATAATTGATAAAAATTCCACCTTCCTTGAGTTTTTTACAGATCCAAAATTAGTTTCCAAGAATATTAAACAACTTTTAAACAACCAAACAGAGATTATTGCCATTCTCGTCGACTATCAAATGCCTAGATTGAATGGAA
>JBIKZR010000164.1:0-4974 GCA_044354635.1 Crocinitomicaceae bacterium
GAGGGAAAAGTAGTTTTTCAACAACGCATTGCAGCAAAAAAAGAAACAATTGTTAGTGGCTCCGTGATGTACATGCTGTGCAACGATACCATGTGTTTGCCGCCAAACGAAGAAAAATTTGAAATTGTTATTAAAAATTAAATTAAATACACATCAAAATATGCAAAGAGTAGCCACAATCTTAATCTTGACACTAACCTTTTTAGGTTTTGGATTTAAAGCAAGTAGTCAACCTGTATGGACAGATAAAATCACTTGGTCTTTTAAACTTGAAAAAATAGATGAAAGCCACGCTTTTGTTATTGCAACAGGAAAATTAATTGAAGGATGGCATGTTTTTTCGGTGAACCATGACCCAAATAAGGCGGATTTAACAGGTTACCCAACAAAATTTATTTTTCCTAAATCCAAAGACTATAAATTAATTGGCGTTTTGCAGGATGGCACAAAAGCAAAAAAAGTTGTAGACGATCTTGGAACTTCTTTGTATTTTGAAAAGGCGGGTGTTTTTAAACAGAAAATCGAGATTTTAACTGACAAAACGTTCGATATTAATTTCGATTATTCCTTTCAGATTTGCGATGAAAATGGGTGTATTTTCCCTCCCGATCAGTCAGCAAAAGTAAAAGTTTCCGGTTTTAAACCAAGTACTGAAATTAGTGCGTCCATAGATGGAAACACAGGAAACGATGTGCTTTCGCCGGGAACAGATGCAAAAGATTCTTCAAAAGCTGTACAAACAGAAATCGCGGAGAATCCTGAAATAAAGCAAGCAACGAAGCCTGTTGTGAAATCAAAAAGTTTGTGGTTAATATTTTTTGAAGGTTTTGGCTGGGGATTCATCGCCTTGCTCACGCCGTGTGTTTTCCCTATGATTCCAATGACGGTTTCTTTTTTCACAAAACAATCCAAATCAAGGGCTAAGGGAATTGCAAATGCATTAATTTATGGTTTTTCCATCATTGCAATTTATGTTTCGTTGGGTTTAATTATCACCCTTGTTTCGAAAGATCCATCTGCACTGAATGCGCTTTCTACGAATGTGTATATGAATATTATTTTCTTTGCGATTTTCATGGTGTTTGCCTTTTCGTTCCTTGGCGCATTTGAAATTAGAATGCCTTCTAAATGGGTGAATAAAGCAGATAGCCAGTCGGATAAAGGCGGTTTGATTGGAATATTTTTCATGGCATTTACCTTGGCTTTGGTTTCGTTTTCTTGCACTGGTCCAATAATTGGTTCATCTTTGGTTCAGGCCTTGAGTTCTGGTTCAATTCTCGGACCAGCGATGATTATGGCTGGATTCTCCACAGCACTTGCATTGCCATTTACCTTATTCGCAATTTTCCCAAGCTGGTTGAACTCCATGCCGCAGTCGGGAGGTTGGTTGAATTCGGTCAAAGTAGTTTTAGGATTACTCGAAATTGCCTTGGCACTGAAGTTTTTAAGCATGGTAGATTTAGCGTACCATTGGAATATCTTAACGCGTGAACTATTCGTTGCAATGTGGTTTGTTTTATTTGCAATAATGGGAATTTACCTCCTCGGAAAATTGCGCTTTTCGCACGATTCTCCAGTGGAAAGGATTTCGGTTCCCCGTTTTATGTTTGCGTTTTTAGCCTTGTCCTTTTCGATTTATTTATTACCTGGAATGTGGGGAGCACCATTGTCTATGATTGATGGAATTGCGCCTCCTCGAACGCATTCAGAAGACAATTTTAGATTTGTGCGCGGCAGTGGCGAAAGTGCAGCAGCAAAAGATCCGTTGACAATGGAATATGCCCAATACATGCACGAAGTTGGTGATGGATCCATCAAAGTTTTCCACGATTTAGAAAAAGGAAGAGAATACGCAAAGAAGGTGAACAAGCCAATCTTATTGGACTTTACTGGTCACGCATGCGCGAATTGCCGTAAAACAGAATCTACCGTTTGGACGAATGATGCGATTCGACCAATTCTGCAAAATGAGCTGGTAATTGTTTCTCTGTATTGCGATGACCGCGAACTTTTGCCAGAATCGGAATGGGTATATTCTGAAAGTATCAAAGGAAAAATAAAAAATGTTGGCAACAAAAATTCGGATTACCAGATTAAGAAATATGGTCAAGTTTCCCAGCCTTTATATGTTATTCAAGGGCAAGAGGAAAATGATTTGACAGAAGCAATTGGTTACACGCCAAATATTGAGGAATACAAGAAATTCCTTAGCAATGGTTTGAAGAAATACAAAGCATTAAAATAATCGGTATAACGTAATAACTTTAGGTTTATAATCCTCTGAGAAATCAGAGGATTTTTTTCTGCCTTAGCGTTTTGGAAAAAAATTCACCTTAATTTCCTAAATTTACGACATGAATGATTTCCTTCTAACACCCATCGAATTTTTAAAAGGTGTTGGCGCGCAACGAGCTGAGTTGTTGCGACAGGAAATCGGGGTATTTACCTTCAACGATTTGCTCCATTATTTCCCGTTTCGCTACATTGATCGTTCCCATTACCATAAAATCTCAGATCTTCCATATTTAGATGCACACGCGCAGCTGAGAGGAACAATCATCCAAGTTGCAGAAGCTACCGTTGGAAGACAAAAAAGGCTAACTGCAAAATTTCAGGATGCATCAGGAATAATTGATTTGGTATGGTTTCAAGGGATACATTGGATAAAACCATTGCTGAAAATAGGCGCAGAATACCAGATTTTTGGAAAAGCAAAAGTGTATGGTAACGTTTGGAATATGCCTCATCCCGAACTAACAGAATGGAAAGATGTAGCGCAGAAAACAGGATTGCAACCAGTGTATTCTACCACTGAAAAACTAACTGCTAAAAACCTGCATTCCAAAGGAATCGAAAAGTTGACTGCCAATTTAGTTTTGCATTTAGCGGGTAAAATTCCCGAAACATTGCCAGCACCTATTTTACAGGAATACCGCTTTATACCGAGAGAAAAAGCCTTGTATTTAGTGCATTTGCCCAAATCGGAACAAGATTATATACAGGCACGAACCCGACTTAAATTTGAAGAATTGTTTTTTCTGCAGATGGAATTATTATTGCGGAAACAAATCACCCTTTCCAAATCAAAAGGTTTCTTATTCCCCGAAGTTGGTGATTTATTCAACTCTTTTTATTCGGATCATCTTCCTTTTACACTTACGGATGCACAAAAACGCGTGCTGAAGGAAATTCGCAAAGATTTTTTGACAGGTCACCACATGAATCGTCTCTTGCAAGGCGATGTTGGAAGCGGAAAAACGCTTGTGGCACTTCTAACAATGTTGATTGGAATTGGAAATAATTACCAAGCAGCTTTGATGGCTCCGACAGAAATATTGGCAAAACAACATTACGAAACACTGAAAGAATTAGTCGCTGAATTGCCTGTTCAAGTAGAATTGTTAACGGGTTCCGTTAAAAAGAAAGATAGAATAGGAATCCACGAAGGCTTGCAAAATGGCACAATTCATATTTTAGTTGGAACGCATGCTTTACTCGAGGATGTGGTACAGTTTTCTAATCTTGGTGTCGTTGTAATTGATGAACAGCACCGTTTTGGCGTTGCGCAGCGGGCGCGAATGTGGAAGAAAAATAGCATTCCACCCCATATTTTAATTATGACAGCCACGCCAATTCCCCGAACATTGGCAATGACTTTCTATGGCGATTTGGATGTTTCTGTAATCGATGAATTACCGCCAGGAAGAAAGGAAATTTCAACTGTTCACCGCTACGAAAGCCATCGGTTGAGGGTTTTTGGTTTCCTGAAGGAAGAAATCGCCAAGGGCCGACAAATCTACATCGTTTATCCTTTGATTCATGAATCGGAGTCTTTGGATTTTAATAACTTGATGAGTGGTTACGAAGCGATTTCAAGGTCCTTTTCCTTGCCGGAATTTAAAGTGAGCATCGTTCATGGACAAATGAAACCAGCGGACAAAGAGTTTGAAATGCAGCGATTTGTGAAAGGTGAAACCCAAATCATGGTCGCTACAACGGTTATTGAAGTTGGGGTAAACGTTCCAAATGCTTCGGTAATGGTTATTGAAAGTTCCGAGCGTTTTGGTTTGTCGCAGTTGCACCAATTGCGCGGCAGAGTAGGGCGGGGATCGGAGCAATCGTTTTGCATTTTAATGACGGGAGATAAACTTTCCAAAGAAACCTTGAAGCGAATTGAAACAATGGTTTCTTCCAACGATGGCTTTGAAATTGCGGAAGTAGATTTGCAATTGAGAGGTCCAGGAGATTTAATGGGAACGCAGCAAAGCGGCTTATTGAATTTGAAAATAGCGGATTTAGCCAAAGACCAGCAATTGGTAATAATAGCAAGAGACGAAGCCCGAAAAATTCTCGAAGAAGATCCACGATTGGAAAATCCTGCAAACCTGCGGTTAAGAGAAATTTTAGTGCATATCTTAAAATCGCGTCCCGATTGGGGAAAAATCGCCTAAATCTATTATTTTGCTCACTTTTTAATTAACTTCGTCTATAATTCAATGTCACGTTTGTTAAAATCTATTGCATGAAAACGACACTTTTATTTTTTTATCTTTTGGTATCCGTCAGCTCTTTTAGTCAGTTAATGGATGGAACGTTGGTAGATGAAAACAGAAAATTAACTAGCACCAGTTCCTTTGTTGTAAGCGATAAAAATGAAGGAATCGTCTTTTATGAACTTTCGGTGAACCGATTAGGTGAAGTTACCGCAGCAAAATTGCTAACGGAAGGAACAACCATTATTTCTACACCAACGAAAATGAAAGTGCGCAGCCACGTTATGAATTTTACATTTACGGCTGCAACGTATTATCCTGCTTTTCAGAATGTACGTGTGAAAATTACAGTTACGAAAGAATAAAATTATTTTTCTGAATAGATGGAAATACAATGGCTTTCGTATTTCTGAAGAATGATTTTTCTTTTTAATTTCAAGGTTGGTGTCAATTCTTCTCCTTCTACGGAAAATTCTTTCGC
>JBIKZR010000165.1:0-4970 GCA_044354635.1 Crocinitomicaceae bacterium
ATCACGGATGACATGCACGAAGGTGAAATTGTTTCTGTGTTTATATACAAAGATTCGGAAGACCGAGTGGTTGCAACTACCGAAAACCCCAAAATTGTTTTAGAAGAATTTGCCTATTTAAAGGTGAAGGAAGTCAATGCGTTTGGAGCATTTTTAGATTGGGGACTCGAAAAAGACCTGATGGTTCCGTTCAAAGAGCAAAATCAATTGATGGAAGAAGGGAAATACTACCTTGTAACGTTGCAATTGGATCAATTAACCGATAGATTGTATGCTTCCACAAAGGTGAATCGGTATTTTAAGGAATGTACGGATCTTGAACTAATTAACCAGGAAATGGATATTATGATTGGTGATACAACAGATTTAGGAATCAAAGTTGTTGTCGCTAATTTATATGCTGGAATAATTTATAGAAACGATGTGAGTCGCCCACTGCGACGTGGCTCTTTCGAAAAAGGCTTCATTTATACCGTTCGTGAAGATGGAAAAGTTGACGTGCGCTTGGAAAAAGCTGGATTTGAGAAATTCGACGAAGCGGCAGAGCGTTTACTAGAGATGCTACAGGAACGTAAAATACTTTATTTATCCGATAAATCCGATCCAGATCAAATTCGAGAAGAAGTTGGAATGAGCAAAAAGACGTTTAAACAAGCAATTGGAAAATTATACAAGGCTCGCCGTATCACGATCTCAGAAAATTCAATTGAAATAGCAGCCCAAGCTTAATAATCTGGGTTGGTTTTAAAGACTCATTACTTCTTTGAATCGAATCGCTTGTCGGCGGGAAATTTCCACCTTCTCCCCCTCCATTAATTCCACGCGCAAGCCACCATTGAACCAGTTTTCAATAGAGGAAACCCACTGAAGGTTGATGATGAATTTCCTGTTGGCACGAAAGAAAAACCTAGCGTCCAATCGTTCTTCAAAACTGTTCAAAGAACGCAATAACAATGGTCTGCTTGTGTCAAAATAAACTTTAACATAATTCCCGTCGGATTCCAACATTCGTATTTTACGCAGTTCAATGAACCAGCATTTTTCGCCATCTTTAATAAAAACTTTGTCCTCCAATGTAAGAGCGCGGTCTTTCAAAGCTAAAAATGCATCTGGATGGGGATTGAATTCCTCTTCACTATTGCTTAATTTCTTAATTGCTTCCTGCAAACGCTTGGGGTCGACGGGTTTTAAAAGATAATCTAAAGCGTTCACTTCAAAAGCCTTTAGAGCGAATTCATCGTATGCTGTGACAAATATTACCTGCGGAATTTCTTCCAAATGTTTAATCATCTCAAAACCATTCATTTCCGGCATGTTAATGTCTAGAAAAAGTAAATCTGGCGAAAGTTTTTTAATCATTTCCAAGGCTTCTGAACCATTTCGTGCTTCACCAACGATTTCAATCTCCATAAAATCCTTTAATAAAGACTTTAGTTCTTCCCTAGCAAGTCTCTCATCTTCAATTAATAATGTTCTAAATATTTTCATGGTTTACAAATTTATCTTTTTATTATTTAGTCGAATACAGGCCGCTACAAACCCATCCTTTTCGAGTAATTCAAAAGTAGAATTTCCTTTAAATTGTAATTCTAACCTTCGCTTTATGTTTTCAATGCCAATTTTCGTTCCAGATTCACCGCTGATTGTTCCAGAATTTTGCACGGTAATTTCAACCACCTCTTCAATTTGGTGCACAGAAACCAAAATCGTCCCTCCTTCAATTCTTTTCGAAACACCATGTTTCACAGCATTTTCAACCAACGTTTGCAAGATAAACGGCGGAATTTGAATGGAAAGTAGATTGGAATCAATTTTCAGTTGAATCTTAAGCCGTTCTTCAAAACGAATTTTCTCCATCTCCAAATAATCCGATACGATGGCCAATTCTTCCTCGAGTGAAATTAAACTTTGCTTTCCATGCACCAGTGAATTCCGTAGTAAATTAGACAAGGTTGTAACTGCTGTTTTTGCCTTAGCTGGCTCAAGATCAATTAACGCGCGGATATTATTCAAGGAATTAAACAGGAAATGTGGATTCAACTGCGAACGTAAATTTTTTAATTCTAGTTCATTCCTACTCGCCTCCAAATGGCTATTGCTCAACTCCTGTTTTCGAGATTTTTGAAAGAAATGAAACGTAAAATAGAGCGCGTTCCAAAAAAGTAGCACAATAAACATTGCAAGTACATTAGAAGAAAACACGAGAAAAGTTTGATTTTCAAGCTCCTTTTGATCAACAATGCTGGAAATCAGTGCCGTTAAGTAAGAAATGAAAATGGACGAAAAAAGGGACGTTATAAATAACCGAGGAATTAGCGCTGTAAGCTTTAAATTCAACCAATTCCAATGTGAATAAATAGCGCGTAAAAGATGCGTTGCAAAAATGGCTAAAAGTATTTGGCTAAACAGTTTAAAAACTAAAACACCATCGATCTTTTCTGGATATTTTAAATACGAAGCGAGAAAAATCAAAAAAGCATAAAAACCCCATCCAATTAGTTGCGCAACCCAATAAAGTCTTTTACTAACCATCATAAAACAAAAATAATTACCTTTTTAAATGTACAGCGCATTTTTGGATAATTGGTAAATCTAATTGGTTTGTTGGGGAATTTTACTTTTGGAATGTTTTTTGTTTTATCCCCCACAATGAAAAAAGGAGTACTCTTTCTACTTTTAATACCTGGATTTTTATTTGGTCAAACGATCAGTAACACTAGATTTGGTGCATCTTTTGGCGTCCTGCTAAATTTCGGGTCACACGTAAATAGTGTCGGACTTTCTTTGAATTCCTACTACCAAGATTATTTTTACCAGATAAATGTTGGTTCGAGCCTAACGTATAATTTAAAAGGTTACGGAAACCGATCCGATTATTGGGAGTCTCGAACAACTCTAGGCGCTTTACTTCTTGGTAGAAAAAGACAAATCTCACCGGATTTTCAATTGAATGGTTTGTACCATAATTCTAGCTACAACTATGGAATTGGTTATAATTATGTCTGGTATTACGACAATGCGCAAACTTCGCAGCTTTCCGGCGGCTGGTCGATGCACCTTAAAAACACTGCAGTTTTAATCGAAAACGATGTTTTTGGAGGCCAGGCGAAAGACCGATTTCGAACAGGACATATAGCTGTAACCTATCGAAAAAACAATGTCAAGTTTTCCACAGGATTGTACATCTGGACTGGAGAAACTGCCAATTCCATCTGGACAAAAGTTAAATCTGAAAATTGTCCAAGCGGCTTTCGAATTTTGGAGGATTTACCTTATGGCAAAACGAGTCATGGAATTTTGTATGGCGGCATTTCTTATAATCTTGGCTACGCTCAATTTGCACAAACACGAATTGGGTTGGATAGCGAGAGAATAAGACATATTTTCCAAAATCGACTTGCACATGATCTTCAATTTCTACCTTCTTCCGTAGAAAGAAATACGCCACATTATCCGCGATTAGACGCTATTGGTTGCCCGGTTTTTAACAACGATTATATCCGTAAAAACAAACTTTATTTTCAGGTTGGAAGCAATGAAAATTGGTCGAATTAACAAATCATTCCATTTTGTTGATATTATTTTAATTCTATTCCTGAAATTCGCGTAGATAATTGAATGAATCTGCTAACTTTGCGCCCCGTAGTTACATTTAAGAAATACATGTCAAATTCAACGAAATACGTATTTGTAACAGGGGGAGTAACATCTTCACTGGGTAAAGGAATTATTTCTGCTTCTTTAGCAAAATTATTGCAAGCACGCGGGTATTCAACCACCATTCAAAAATTAGATCCATACATCAATATCGATCCGGGAACACTTAATCCGTATGAACACGGAGAATGTTTTGTAACCGACGATGGAGCAGAAACGGATTTAGATCTTGGGCATTACGAACGTTTTTTAAATGTTCCAACTTCCCAAGCGAATAATGTTACAACCGGCAGAATCTACCAAGCTGTAATTGAAAAAGAACGCCGCGGTGAGTTTTTAGGAAAAACAGTTCAGGTAATTCCGCACATCACCGATGAAATAAAAGATCGGATTCAATTGCTCGCAAAAAAAGGAACGTACGATATTGTCATCACAGAAATTGGCGGAACAGTTGGAGATATTGAATCTTTGCCATACGTTGAAGCCGTGCGACAAATGCTGTGGGAATATGAAAACGACTGTATCGTGATACATTTAACACTTGTTCCCTATTTAGCTGCCGCTGGCGAATTGAAAACAAAGCCAACACAACATTCTGTTAAGCAATTGTTGGAACTTGGGGTGCAACCGGATATTTTATGCTGCCGCACGGAGCACGAATTGGATTTGAATCTGCGTAAGAAAATCGCAAAGTTTTGCAATGTTAATATCAACGCAGTTATAGAATCGCGCGACGCAGAAACGATTTACGATGTTCCCTTGTTAATGCAAGCAGAGGAATTGGATAAAGTAGTTTTAGAGAAACTTGGACTTTCTTCCAAATCAACGCCAAACCTGGATATCTGGAAAAGATTTATCGATCGGTTAAAAAATCCTAAAACAGAGGTTAGCATTGGATTAGTTGGTAAATACGTAGAGTTAAAAGATGCTTACAAATCCATTAGTGAAGCATTTATCCATGCAGGCGTTGCAAACGAAGCACGCGTAAATGTAAAATGGATTCATTCCGAAAAACTTACAGCAGCAAATATTGATGAGGAATTACAAGGTTTAGATGGTATTTTAGTTGCGCCAGGATTTGGTTCTCGGGGAATTTCCGGTAAAATCGAAGCAGTAAGATATGCTCGAGAAAAGAAAGTGCCATTTTTTGGAATTTGTTTGGGAATGCAGTGTGCTGTGATTGAATTCGCTCGACACGTACTTGGTTATACCGATGCGCATACAACTGAAATTGCGGAAGATTCCACACATCCTGTAATCAGTATGATGGAAGAACAAAAAGCCATTTCAAATATGGGTGGAACCATGCGTCT
>JBIKZR010000006.1:0-15881 GCA_044354635.1 Crocinitomicaceae bacterium
CTTTTCAACTGTCTTTGAAAATAATTCAACAGATACTAAAGCAGTGGAAGAATTTAAATTACCGATTATCGGAAATACCTGTGTTGGAGAAAAGATTTCCATAACAAATGAAAACACTGAAAGTATTGTCTTGAAAATTCCAAATAGCGAGAAAATAACGATTAAATCTAAAAAATTGTTGGATTTCACACCGGTTTTGGAAGGTAAACATTTTATAGGTTATTTAACCAATGGTGAATTAATGCTGAAAGAATCCTTTACAGCGTTGTCGGTGCCTAAAGTAGATTTTACGGTAGATGAGCAAAATAAATACGAGAATGGAATTCCATCTATTGACTTGAAAACAACAGCAACCGGCGTTTCCTATTCTTGGAGTTTTGAGAAACAAAACGGTACACTTTCAGGAAAAGAAGTTAGCGTGCACTATTTCACGAAAGGGAATTACACTGTCTCTCTAACAATTCAAGGTTCAAATGGCTGTAAAGCAAGTGAATCAAAAAATATTCAAGTTGACGAAGATTATAATTTACTAGCAGTTAATGCCTTCGATCCAGCATCCAGTGATAGCCGTAAGAACACTTTTATTCCGTTTGCATTGACACAAAGATCGGTTGACTTCCGTTTAATTATAATTGATCCAAAAGATGGTGGTTTAATCTATGAAACAAGCGATGCGACAAAACCTTGGACTGGAATTGATCGCAGAAATGGACAAATGGTGGAAACCAACAAATCCTTTATTTGGAAAGTTACACTAAGTAATCCTCTTAAGGGAGAATCCCCGGAATACAAAGGGATTATTGTCCGTCTTTAAAGAAAATGTATTAAAATGATACTTGAGAAAGAGGTTTACGCCTCTTTTTTTTGACTTAATCCAAGGAAATTTCAGGAAATTCAGCAAGTAACTGCTTTCTTTTTTCAGCTGTTTTCAATTGGTGCTGTATAAATTCTTTACTCCTTGGGAACAAAGAGCGATGTGCTTCCGAAAGTCTCAGTTTTTCCACTTCTTGGGTCAATAGAATCGTTTCCGGAGAAAAATAAACAGCTGAAAAGCGATTCCACACATAGTGAATTGCCTCATCCGTAGGATGGATTCGATCTGATTTAAAAAATCGATAGTCGCGCAACTCATCCATAACTATTTCATACGAAGGAAAATATCCGCAAGAAAATTCTGCTTCCAATCGTCGCACCACATCCAATAAAATGGCTTTGCTCCTATTGTTTTCTACCAATCCATCTTTGACATGTCGCACAGGACTCACCGTAAATACAACCTTCAAATTAGGATTAAATATTTTTAATAGCTGCAACGTTTCTTTCCATTCAGCCACTAGATTTTCTTGTTCACTAAATTCTTTCGTGAAATGGGAAGTAGGAAATTTATGGCAATTTGCAACGATTTTTGCTGATTCATTATTGCGGTAAGCCCAAGCTGTTCCAAATGTAACAAACAGAAAATCTGCGACTTGTAATTTTCCCAGCCAATCTTCTCGCCGTTTCTGAAGTAAGGTAGAAAGTTCCAACGAAGAAAAACCATAGACACTGCTGCTGGCATTCCAGGAAAAGAAAAGATCCTGACGGGAAACAATCGACTCATCCTCAATAGATGTATTCAAGGTAGCATTTAAAAAGGCACACATTACGCTTGGGTGAAAAATTGTCCCAAAAGGATTTGAGGAAACATCAAAACCGTAATACTTTGCTTTTGCTGCAATCTCATCAGAGAAACAACTGCCTAAAAACAAACAATTTTTTCCGTGAACTATTTTTGCTCTTGAAACCGGAATATCGAAGGATAATTTGAAAGAATCCACTCTTAATGCATTAAGGATTTAGCCGTTTCTATTGCTGCGGGAGTAATATTTTCGCCGCTCATTAAACGCGCTATTTCTTCGATTCGCTCCTCCATTTCGAGCGATTTAACTTTCGTTTCTGTGCGGTTCCCAATGATTTCTTTTTCTACTTTGAAATGGTGGGAAGCCTTCGCTGCAACTTGCGGTAAATGTGAAATTGCCAATAATTGGAAATGCGTTCCCATTTTTTGAAGAAGTGCACCAATTTTCTGGGCTACATCGCCGGAAACACCGGTATCTATTTCGTCAAACAATATCGTTGGCAATACTTTTTTCTCTGAGATCATTTTCTGCAATGCCAGCATAACGCGGGATAATTCACCACCGCTGGCCGCTTTTTCAATTGGAACGGTTTCAATTCCAACATTTGCAGAAAATAGTAAATTCACATCTGTTAGTCCAAATTGATTTAAATCTTCTCTTTCCGTTAACTGAAAAGAAAGTTTTGTGTTTGGTAATTTTAATTCTTCCAATATCTCCTGAAGTTCAGCCGCGACAGGCTGTACCGCTTTTAATCTATCTTGGTGTAATTCTTTTGCTTTGGTTGTGATTTCTTTCTCTAAGTTTTTCAGCACTTCTTCCAACTCAACAATTTGGCGCTCTGTGGCTTCTGTATCGAATAATTCTTTTTGTAGACGATCTCTCAATTCAAGCATCTCTTGCTGGTTGCGAACCGAATACTTTTTTAGAACGTGGTTGAAATGGTTCAGTAAATCTGTTAATTCGAGCAGTTTTTCCGGGTTCGTTTCCACCGATCCCAAAGCACGTGATGCATCCGAAGAAATATCGTTTAACTCGATTAAAACAGCATTCAAGCGAATAGATAATTCATCCACTGCAGAATCTAAACCTTTGGATCTATCCAAAATGACACGCAAAGAATGTAACTTATCTACCAATTGATTTTCATCTTCAATTGCGGCAATTATGGAGGAAAAAGACAAAATGAGACCCTCCCCATTTTCTATTTTTTTCAATTCCGTTTCAACCGAAGAATAATCAACAGAATCCAATAATAATCCTTCCAATTCAATAAGTTGAAAATTCGTGTAATCTTTTTGCTGTAAAGCCAATGAAAGAGAACTTTTCAGGTTGGAGAGGAGTGTTTTTTGTTCGTTGAATTTTTTAAATAAAGTAGCGAAAGCAGTACGTTTCAATTGTAATTCTGACAAAGTATCCAGCACTTCCAATTGGTAGGCCTTATTTTTTAATTCCAAGGTATTATACTGGGAATTGATATTTACCAAAGCACTTGTAAGATTTTTTAGTAGCGTTAATGAAACGGGTGTATCGTTTATAAAAGCGCGCGACTTGCCATTGATATTTATTTCCCTGCGAATGATTGTACAATCCTCTTGATCCAGATCGTTTTCCTGAAAGAAAGATTCCAAATGAAATCCCTTCATTTCAAATTCAGCTTCCACAACTGCTTTATCGGATTCCGGACCGATTACGGAAAAGTCAGCTCTTTCACCAAGAATTAGGTTTAGAGCGTGCAATAATATGGATTTCCCAGAACCAGTTTCACCCGTAATTACAGTATAGCCGGGTTTTAAAACTAATTCAATCTGATTTATTAATGCAAAGTTTTTTATTCGAAGTGCGTGTAGCATTAATTTAGAATTTCCTGGTATTTTGAAGCATTTGTAGGGTCTAGACGTTTCAAAAGATTAACAATTTCCGTTTTCTCTTTGGTATCCGAATCGGCAAATAAACTTTTTAGTTCTTCTGTTTTAGCTTGCACAAAATTAAGAAGATTTAAGGAGTTTGGACGCGTTGCAACCACTTTATTCAATTTTGAAAGAGCCTCAATAATAGCTTTTCGACCTTTTATTTTATCGTCGTAAAGCACATCAATACCTTTTCTGTGGTATTCAAACAAACATTCTCGAAGCGGTTCAAATAATTGGTGTAAGATATTATCTACCAGATAAAAACGATTTCTTTTTCCTGTTTCACTTGACTTCCATCCTGGTGCTCCAGAAGCTTGAGAATTGGATACAATTTGTTGTGCTTCTGTGAAAAAAGGCGTTCCACCTTTCAAAGAGAAAGTATCGTAATCCATTCCGATTATGAAATAAGCATAAAACGCCATAATAGAAGTCAGGTTATCTCTAAACTGATTTGGTGCATATATCAATACTGAATTTCTAGAAAAAGCAAATTTTATATCATCGTCTTGAAAATTAAAAACTGTTGTATTGTAGGATGAATTAAATGCTGGTCGAGAATACTGCACTTGCATGGAACCTTCATATGTTCCAGGGGAAGGAATAGACTTTATTTGGAGTTGCATATTGCAATTTATACGTTCCTCCAATTTAAACTTATCCTTTGTCCATTGTGTCGTATTCATCATGTCGTACATCGTCTGTTTCAACTGCTCAAAAATTTCTTTTTCTACAGAAGTAACTTCTAATCGAGCATCCGTAATTACCGTTACTTGACAATTCAGTTCCTGCGATTTTACAGCAAAGAAAGCTGCAAAAACGAAAGATATTAGCACCAATAATTTCATGAATTATAATTTATCATATATTCTACAATATCCGTTGCCACTTCAGACTTAGACTTTAACTCAAAGCTAGTAAAATTATTGTGATTGTCCAATATACTAATTTTGTTAGTATCACCTGCAAAACCAGCGCCTTTGTCTTCCAAGGTATTCATCACAATTAGATTCAGGTTTTTACGTTTCAATTTTTCTTTTGAATTTTCCAATAGATTGTTGGTTTCCAAAGCAAATCCTACTAATGTTTGAGATTCTTTTTTATTTTCTCCCGCCCAAGCCAAAATATCTGGATTTTTAACGAGTTCAAGCGTGAGAGAATCCTCTGATTTTTTGATCTTTTGATATACTTTGTCTTTCGGTCTATAATCCGCCACTGCAGCAGAAAATATTCCATAATCACAATTATGCCATACAGATTTCACAGTTTCTAGCATTTCATCTGCTGAATTTACGGGCAATAAAGTTACGTTTGGATGCGATAATATTTCTTTCGTTGGGCCGGAAACTAGAACGACATTCGCACCTTTCCGAAGACAATCTTTAGCAATTTCAAAACCCATTTTACCTGAAGAATAGTTCCCAATAAATCGAACAGGATCAATTGCTTCGTAGGTTGGTCCTGCTGTTATCAATACTTTTTTTCCTTGTAATTGCAAAGAATCCGAATGTATCGAAAAGAATTCTTGCAAGACAGCAAAGATTGTTTCCGGTTCAGCCATTCTTCCTTCTCCTTCCAATCCACTTGCAAGTTGCCCAGATTCTGCAGGAATAACGCGGACATTATCCTTATACAATTGTTCTAAATTTCGTTTTGTTGCAGGATGAGCGTACATATCTAAATCCATTGCAGGAGCAACGATTGTTTGGCCTTTCATGGATAGGTACGTTGCCAATAGAAGATTATCACAACTTCCATTGGCTAATTTGGCAAGTGAATTTGCTGTTAGTGGAGCAATTAGGAAAACATCCGCCCAAATTCCGTATTCGACGTGGTTTGTCCAAACGCCGTTTTTTTTATCCCAGAATTCAATTCCAACGGGATTTTCAGAAAGTGTAGCTAAAACTAGGGGACTTATAAAATCAGAAGAGGCAGGAGTCAAAATACATTTGACTTCTGCCCCTGATTTTTTCAATAAACGTACAAGGAATGCGATTTTATAAGCCGCTATACCTCCTGTAATTCCAAGAAGGATGCGTTTTCCTTGCATGTTAGTTAATTTCTTATTGTTTTTCTTCTGGTTTTCTTACGTAGATCTTGTCTTCCAACAATTCTTGCATTGCCATAGCAACTGGTTTTGGCAATTTTTCGTAAAATTTAGAAATCTCAATTTGCTCGCGGTTCTCGAAAATTTCCTCCAAATTATCTGTTGAAGAAGCAAATTCTTGCAATTTCGAAGTTAATTCTTCTTTTAACTCAACACTAATTTGATTCGATCTTTTTGACATGGCAACAATTGACTCGTAGATGTTACCAGTCTCTTTTTCCATTTTGATTGTATCACGTGTCACAGTTGAACGCTCTGCAGTACTGTTCTTAAAATTCATCTTAATTTATTTTCTGTTTACAAAAAATTTCAAAATCCCTGTGCATTTTATCACTAATCTCATTGACTGCGACTTTATATACAGTATTGGGGAATTCAGTTACAAAAGTACGATATCTTTCAATAGTTTGTTCTATTCTCTCACATTTTTTATTTTCAACGCTATTCACCGAAAGATCATAGGAATTTATGACCAAAATATAGTACACTTCTTCTTTGAATTTTGAACGTGGATAATCTTCCAAAAAGTTCAAAGCACTTGTGCAAGCAGCTCTATAATTTTGTGTTTTTGAATACAATTGAACGGACTCAAAATCTTTCGTTTCCAATTTGAATCTCAGTCGATCCATGGTATTGTTGCACGAATCAACCAAATTAGACTCCGGATAGGTATTGATAAACTGTTGTAAATTATTAATTGCTAAATCTGTGTCATTTTGATCCAAGGAGGATTGAGGGGAATTATTCACCGAGCACATTGCAGATAGAAATAATGCTTCCTGCGCTTTTGGACTGTATGGATAACGCTGCGAAAACGCACCAAGATAATAACCTGCCATGTAATAATCTTTTACATGGTAGTATGCTTTTCCAATTCTAAAATAAGCCAATTCACCCTCGCCTGTTTTTGGCATACGCTGGTAAACTTGTTCAAATAAAGTGATGGATTTAAATAGATAAGCGTTTCGTAATTTCGGTTCTTTTGTCTTCTTTTTATTGAAAATTTTATCCTTCATTTTAGGAACCATCCCTTTTTCAAAATTTTCATTTGCCAAGGTAAATTTTCTGGCGTAATCGTCACCTTTCACAACCTTATTGAAATCTGAGCAAGAAGCTAGGATTATCAAAAAAATCAAACTAAAAAAACCGGATCTAAATTTCATCATCTTTACAAAAGTAAACTAAAAAGTGTTAACGTTACTAAACTAAGCTTTGTTGTTCTATTTCACTCGCAAACTTTTCCCAATTTGCAAGGGCGTTGTTGGGCGTATTCCATTTAATTGACAGATTTTAGACACGGTTGTCTGGTTTCTGGAAGCTATTTCAGTCAATGTATCTCCAGATCTGACTTTATAATATTTTCGCTGCGCGGCTTGTATTTTTTGAACGCTTTCCGCATGTTCCTGACTTTCCCCATGATCTTCTAAATCTGTAGGTTTTGCACCTGGTCGAAATAATCCTTTGTGCACAAATAGATTTTCGTCTTTGCATTCGTATTTCACAAAATCGATTACTTCTTCCGGATTGATTGCAGCATCGTAGAATCGCACTTCAAAATGCAAATGTGCACCGTATGATCTTCCTGTGTTTCCGCCCAAACCAATTACATCTCCGGCTTTAACATCCTGATCTGGAACGACAATTAATTTACTTAAATGCGCGTAAAATGTTTCGAGTCCGTTGTAATGGCGTAAAATCACTAGATTACCAAAACCACCATCGTTGAATTTAGCGTAACGCACTTTTCCAGACCAACACGCTCGAACCGTATCGCCAGTTGTTAAACCAATATCAATACCGCTGTGGTGTCTGCCACTTCTGAAGCCATAGCGCGATGTAACGAAACCTTTTACCGGCGGATGAAATGTATTTTTTTCACCATCCACAACACACAGCCAAAGTGTATCTTTTAATTTATTTAAATCGTTTGATCTTCCGGAAGTGTAACAAACTTCATTGTCCCAGTTTTGAACAAAATTCAAAGTAGGGTCTTCGGAAACAATGGAATGTATAATTGGATTCAAAATACCGTCAAAATCTTTATCTTTCAGGTATTCCCAAGTTCTATTTGCATAGATTAGCATCGGTCCTTGGGCAGTTTCAACCGTATCAATTACTTTCTGAGCGAAAAAAGAATTTATGGATACTAAAAAAAGTATAATGGTAATGGATCTCTGCATGATAAAATAAAATCTTCAAAGCAAATTTTAATTTTGCTTTTGTTTTTCAGTTATTGAGTTTCAAATATACAAACAATTGGCCTAAATTTTAATTACGTCCATAACTAAAATACTGTAGAATAAACTTTCGTTGGGGCGAACAAAGTCCAGATATCCTTTTGAGCCGTAGGCTTCAGCGGGCGGAACCACAACGTATAATTTGTCTGACTTTTTAGCATTTATTAACGCTTTTTTGAGACCTGGCACAAGTCCATAATCGGATAATTTAAAGCTAAACGGTTGATTCGAGCGAAAAGTATTGACAAAAAACTGTGTACTTTGTGAGCTTGCAATTCCGTGAAAAGTGATTTGTGTTTTCTCGTTGAATTTCAATTTTTCGGTTTTATTTTCCTCTAGAAGCCAAACTTTTGTACCGTCAACTAATCTGGTAGGTGTCTCTTTTTTCAAAATTCTAACCAGTAATAAATTATCTGCATTTGGTGGGATTAAAACCTTTGAATTTCTGTCCTTCAATCCGTTTTCTCCTCGTGCAAGTTTACTTGGCAGAATTATTTTCACAAAATCTCCCACACGCAATTCTTTAAAAGCAAGGTCCCAGCCTACCGTTTGCATATTAAATCCAATGACAAAAGGCAACGATGATTTTTTACTTTTCAAAAGATGGTTTCCATCCACTACTGTTCCATCGCTTAATTTCACTTTGTAATCAATATGCACAAGATCACCATCCTCCAATTTTTCTCCAGTACCTTTTTCAAACCAGGAAATGGAAATACCATCTTCCCGCTTCAGCTTATCTATAATTTTATGCTCTTGATCAAGGATATTTACTTTACTTAATTTTTTGGGAGATTTTTTGGGAGATTTTACAGCATCCGTAGAACAGGAAGCAAAAAACAAAGCAAAAAACAGGAATATAATCTGTTTCATAATTTCAAATCAATTAAATGAATATCCACGACAATTGTTGTCAATGGTGGTATTTTATTTAAATCACCAACGAGCCCATGCGCTAAATGGCTTGGAATAATCAATTTCGCTCGGTCGCCCATTTTCATTTTTTTTATTCCCTCTTGCACACCGGTTTCAACGTCACTTCGATCGATTTTAAATTCATCGATTTCGTCTGCATTTGTTTTATAGCATTCGGTCCCATCCAATAAACTTATTTTTAATTCCACCTGCGCCAACATTCCAATTTGAGCTTGTTCTCCGTCTCCAGATTTGTAGATGAAATAATAGAGTCCTGATCCGGTTTTCTCCACTTTCCAATCGGTATGCTGCGCTAGAAAGAGTTTTATTTTAATTTCTTGATCCTCCGCCATCTTCTTATTCATATCCACGGACTTCTTTTGATCCCAATTGATTTCAGGAGCAGCGTCTTTTTTGTTTTCACCGCAGGAAAAACAAGCGATAACGACAAGTAAAAGCAGGATTTTTTTCATTAGAAATAGTTAGGGATCAAAGACTTGAACAATTCGATAGTTTTGTCCATTGGCTGAAAACTAATTCCTCCAGCGGCATATTTGTGTCCACCGCCTTCAAAGTTTTCCATTGCCAAAACATTTACAAAGTAATCTCCTTTGGAACGAAAAGATATTTTTACTTGGCCATCTTTTTCAGCAAAAAACGCTGCGATTTTTATACCTTCTATCGATAAAGCTACGTTCACCAATCCATCCGTATCTCCTTTCTTGAAGTTGAAGCGCTTTAATTCTTCTTCATTAATAGACATTATGGCAATTGGATAATTCGGGTAAATTTCAAGTTTTTCGCTAATTACATAACCACGTAATTGCAAACGATCCATGGTATTTGTGTCAAAAACTTTCTCGTGCACATCGTAATGTTTCACGCCACATTTTAACAATTCTGCTAAAATTTCATGCGTTCGAGCATGAACAGATGGATAGCGAAAAGATCCAGTATCGGTCATAATACCAAGGTAAAGCGGCGTTCCGATTTTCTCGTTTAATTTATCTAAGTTTCCAGATTGATCGATTAACTCAAAAATCAATTGGGAAGCGGAGCAAACACTTGTTTCTGAAACGATTATATCACAAAAATCAGCTGGGTGCATGTGGTGATCAATCATGATTTTCTTTGCGCTAGCTTCGATTAAAAATGGCGCAAGATCCGGCCCTACTCGATCTGCAGAATTATAATCCAAACAAAATATCAAATCTGCCTGCTCGAATAATTCGCGGGATTTCTCCGGTTGGTCTTCAAATGTTACGATATCGTGTGCTCCTGGAACCCACGTTAACGATAAAGAACCTTTATCCGCATGACAAATCGTGGCTTTTTTACCCAAACTCTCAATGAAATAAAATAAACCAAGAGAACTTCCAATGGAATCTCCGTCGGGTGATTTGTGCGATGATATTACAATGTTATCTGCCGTTTTTATCGCTTCGACGATTGCTTTATATTTTTCCATTTTATTGGTTGGAATTTTATTTATTTGGAGATTATTTCAATAAACTATTTGTTTCGTCGGTGATTCTAATTCGAAGATTATTGGAAACCGGCATTAATGGAAGTCGCATGTTTTCCTGAATTATTCCGCGCACATTCAGAGCTACTTTCACGCCGCCAGGATTTCCTTCTTCGAAAAACATTTTTGTAATTGGCAATAAATCGTAATGTTCCTTGCGTGCTTCCGCCAAATTTTCTGAAAGTGAAGCATGCACCATGTTAGAAAATTTCTCTGGAAAAGCATTCGCTACAACGGAGATTACACCATCTGCACCAGCTGCAATTAATGGCATTGTTAGCGCATCATCGCCACTCAAAATACCAAATCCTTCAGGACGCAAACGAATAAGTTCCATTATTTGCTCCATATTTCCAGAAGCTTCCTTCATCGCAACGATATTTGGAATTTTTGCTAACTCCAAGGTTGTTTCTGGTAACATATTCGATCCCGTTCGTCCAGGAACGTTATATAGAATAATCGGCAAATCCGTGCACGAAGAGATATGCGTATAATGCGCTATAATTCCACTTTGGATTGGTTTGTTATAATATGGTGAAACAGATAAAATGCCATCTACACCTGCAGGAACTTTCTTGAGCGTTTCGCCGACAGCAAGTGTGTTATTCCCGCCAACACCGTAAACAATCTTTAATTTCCCATTGTTTTCAGCTATTACAGTTGCTAAAACTTCCATTTTTTCTTCCTGACTCAACGTCGGAGATTCACCTGTTGTTCCCTGAACAACTAAAAAATCCGTTCCGCCTTCAAATTGCAAACGCACAAGCGAGCGAAGCGCATCAAAATCAATTGAATTGTCTGAATGAAAAGGAGTTACCAATGCAACTCCGGAACCTGTAAATACATTATTCATACGTATCGTTTATTGTTTAAAAATCACTATTTACAAACCTGAAACACGGAGTTAAGGTAATTCTTTGTTAGTTTAACCAGAAATTTTTTCAAGTGCGTTTTTAGCAAAATTAAGTATTTCCGATGGATTTTTGGATTGACAAACTACTCGAATTGAAAAAAGATCCAACTCCGTATTCACGCCAATCTTTCTTTTTACATATAATTTCGACAGGAGTTTTGCTATTTTCTCATCGTCTGATTCCAACCATACTAAAATGTCATACGGCTGCACCAATGCTGTAAGTAATAATTCGTCCTTAATCTTTTTAAACAAAGAAAAATCTTTTGGCGATACATAATGTATCAGTTTGTGTTGTTGAAGATTTTCTTTTTTAATTTCTTTGGGAAGCGTTACAATGATATTTACGCTTACGACATTGCTTTCGTTCAGCAGAGCGTCCAAAGCCAATCTATATTGTCTAAAATTTTCTTCGTTTCGGTAAGGAAAAACCACCAGCAAACGCTTTGTTTCCATCCAAATATTTGTTGAATCGCCCACTCTATTTGTTAATCAATTGAATAAAATCATCTTCCGAAAGTATTGCTATTTCTAGATCTGTAGCTTTTTTCAATTTTGCGGGACCCATATTTTCTCCTGCAACCACGAAATCCGTTTTATTCGAGATAGCCGAAACATTTTTCCCGCCATTTGATTCGATTAATTCCTTTAGTTCTTCCCTAGAAAACGCATTGAAAATTCCAGAAACTACAAACGATTTTCCTTCTAATTTATTGGATTCGCCAACTTTTTCTTTGATTTCAAATTGCAATCCAGCTTTTTTCAATCGGTCGATAAAATGAAGGTGTTCCCCATTCAAAAAATACTGCTGCAAGGAAATCGCTATTTTCTCTCCAATTTCGCCAACATTTGTCAAATCGTCAAACTTCGCTGCAATCAATGCATCCATATTTTTAAAATGCTTTGCCAATTTTTTAGCGACTGTTTCCCCGATAAATCGAATTCCAAGAGCGAATAAAACCCGTTCAAATGGGATGTTTTTTGAATATTCTAACCCTTTGATTAAATTATCTGCTGATTTATCCGCCATTCTATCTAGCTCTACAACTTGGTCAAACGTTAAATCGTATAAATCCGCACTCGTTTTAATTAATCCTTTTTCATATAATAAATCAATCGTTTCTGCTCCTAGTCCGTCAATATTCATTGCTTTTCTACTGATGAAATGTTCCATTTTACCTTTCATTTGCGGCGGACAAGCATCTTCGTTCGGACAATAATGGTTTGCTTCGCCCTCTCTTCGAATCAGGGTGGCATTGCATTCCGGACAACTTTCAATAAATTGGATTATTCCAGCATCTTTTGTCCTTTTTTCTGTATTTACACCAACTATTTTCGGGATAATTTCGCCTCCTTTTTCGACGTAAACAAAATCATTTACATGTAAATCCAGTTTTTTAATTTGATCTGAATTATGCAGCGAAGCCCTTTTAACCGTTGTTCCGCCTAACTGAACAGGTTTTAAATTAGCTACGGGCGTAATAGATCCAGTTCGACCAACTTGGTAAACAACGGATTCAAGTATTGTTTCAACACGTTCTGTTTTAAATTTATATGCAATTGCCCAACGTGGAGATTTTGCAGTGAATCCCAATCGTTTTTGTTGCGCATAATTGTTGACTTTTACCACAACGCCATCAATTTCAAATGGTAAATTATACCGTTCCTTATCCCAAAAATGGATAAAATTCATAATTCCTTCCGCAGAATCAGTTTTTTCAATCATTCGGCTTTGCTGAAGCGGAATTTTAAAACCCCACTCGCCAGCCTTTTGAACCGTTTCAAAATGTCCCTGAAAGGCAAGATTGTTTCCATAAACGCCATATAAGTAAGAGTCCAGATTGCGTTCGGAAACCACCTTGGAATCTTGCATCTTTAACGTTCCAGATGCTGTATTTCTTGGATTTGCAAAGAGTTGCTCACCATTTTCTTCCCGTTCTGCGTTAAGTTTTAGAAAACTTGCAAGCGGCATAAAAATTTCACCTCTAATTTCAAAATCTTGTGGGAAATCGCCGCGCAACTGCAAAGGAATCGTCCGAATTGTTCGCACATTTGCGGTAATTTCTTCTCCTTGTGTTCCATCACCGCGCGTAACGGCACGCGTTAAAAATCCATTTTCATACCGAATTCCTATTGCAACGCCATCGTATTTTAGCTCGCAAACGTATTCTATTGCACCATCTTCCAGTTTTTTAATACGATTTTCCCATTCTAGAATTTCCTCTTCCGAATACGTATTGGAAAGTGAAAGCATAGGGAATGTATGAGCTACGGTTTGAAATTTCTTCGTAATATCGCCACCAACGCGTTTTGTAGGACTACTTTCGAAAGCAAATTCCGGGAATTGTTTTTCTAATTCCTGCAATTTCTCCAACAATTTGTCGAATTCATAATCCGAGATTAGCGGATTACTCTCCACATAATACAAGTGATTATGGTAATTTATTTCTTTCGATAACCGAAGAATTTCTTCTTTTGCTTCGTCCTTATTCATTTTGTGAAATTACGGCTTTTCTGCCTTAATCATGCGCATCTTACCTTGTAAATCTTTCCGCATCTCCATGTTAACAAAACCAATTCCTTTTAGTAAATTAATTGTTTCAGCGCTTAAATCCTCGTGTATTTCAAAAAATAACTTTCCACCAGATTTTAAATTCAGGAGTGCATTTTTTCCAATTTCACGGTAAAAAATCAACGGATCTTCATTCGCAACAAAGAGCGCAAGATGCGGTTCGAAGTTTAGCACATTTTCAAGCATTTGCGATTTATCCTTCATTGGAATATAAGGCGGATTTGAAACCCAAATGTCTGAATGCTGAAATTGACTTGAAACTGCAGAATCTGGCGTTTTCGCATCGCTTAATACTGTTGTGACGGATAGATTTAATTGTTTTGCATTTTCCTGCGTCAGTTGCAAAGCTTCTTGCGAAATATCCGTTGCAAAAACAGTTGCATTTGAAAAGTAAGACTTTAACGCAAGTGCTATACAACCTGATCCCGTGCAAACATCGGTAATAAGTAAGGAGCTATTTTTTGGGAATTCTTGTGTTATCCAATCTACTAATTCCTCCGTTTCTGGTCGCGGAATCAAAGCACGTGAATCCGTTGCTATTTCCAAGCCAAAAAAAACGGTTTTACCAATAATATATTGAAATGGCTCGTTAGAAAGTAAACGCTTGACAACAGATCTAAAAAACAACAAATCCGATTCGGACAGCAAATTACTATCGCTTAAAACATATTCCGAAGCAGTCAAATTTAAACGAACCATCACAGCTTCTTTAAACATGAATTTCAATTCGCTTTCCGAAAAATGATTTTGCAAACCTTCCTTAAAATAGCGTTTTACAGCCTGGATAGTATTTATTTGTACGAACACGCTTTTTTTTACAAAAATACAATATACATTGGAAAACCATCCATTGCTTTAAGAACGATTTTTCGAAAATTCAGTGAATAAATAAATAAGAATCCATTACGCTGACGAAAGAACCTCTTTAATTCGATTTATGTATAAAAGCAAAACTTATCTTTGCGACTTAAAAATAGAGGATGTACGCAGAAAATTTGGCGGTTTTAGAAGAGTTTTATAAAATTATCACACCGAACAAACAGGAAATGTTTGAGCGAATTGCAGCGGATCGTACCAAGCATCTCACCGTTGCATTGGAAAATATATACCAGGAACACAATGCTTCTGCCGTATTACGCTCTTGCGATTGTTTTGGAATTCAAGAATTACACGTTATAGAAAAAGACAACCAATACAAAGTTCAACGCGATATTGCGCTAGGAGCTGGAAGATGGGTGGATATGTTTAACTACGATCGTGGAACAGAACCGTCTCTTGATTGCATAAAGAATTTAAAGTCGAAAGGTTATAGAATTGTTGCTACAACTCCGCATACGAACGACACCACAATAAACAACTTAAATATAGAAACTCCTATAGCGTTAGTATTTGGAACGGAAAGGCGCGGGATTTCACCTGAAATAATGGAAGTTGCAGACGAATTTGTAAAAATTCCGATGTATGGTTTCACCGAAAGTTTCAACATTTCTGTTTCCGCAGCGATAACTTTACACATTCTAAGAGAGCGATTGGAACAGAGTGAAATTAACTGGAAACTTTCTCCAGAAGAGCAAACTAGTTTAAAATTAAAGTGGTGTCGAAAAATTTTGAACGGTGGACAAGCGTTGGAAGATGAAATTCGAAAACGTTTATTTAAAAAAGATTAATATATTTGTATCGGCTATTTCAAGTCATTAGTTAATAAAAAATTACTTTAATAAAATCACGATCATGGGAAGAGGAGATAAAAAAACGACGAAAGGTAAGCGAACAATGGGTTCTTACGGAAATACGCGTAAGAAAAAAAGTTCAGCTGTCGTTGTTAAACCTTCTGTAAAGAAAGCAACCGTAAAAGAAGAGAAGGTTGTTGAGAAGAAAACAGTTGCTAAGAAAGTGGCAGCTCCGAAAGCCGAAACAGTAAAAAAACCTGCAGCGGTCAAGAAGCCTGCAGCGGCGAAGAAAGAAGTTCAGAAAACAGAAGAATAAATAAGTATTAAAATCGAAGCTGTCAATTTTGGCAGCTTTTTTTTTGAACTATTCTTTGGTGAAAAAAGAAATCCTTTGTTTAATTTCTAGAACTTCTTTT
>JBIKZR010000166.1:0-4884 GCA_044354635.1 Crocinitomicaceae bacterium
AAAGTATACCCATTTGCTTTGTTCGCGTACAAAGACAATTGAGCAGTAAGAATATCTTTTTCCGCCGGTAAATAAAGTTCTGCAAAGAAACCTTTGATTGTCTCTTCCAAATCTGGACGCAATGTTCCACGGGTTGCAGCATCGGCAATAGCATAACCGATTAATTGTTTCCCAAGCGATCTAGAAATTGTACCATACGAAGAAGTACGTAGCAGCTGTTGCAGGTAATTATCGTGTTTGGATTTTTCATTTGTCAGTCCGTAATACGTATTGATTGTTGCAACAACATTTCCGTACTTTGCTTTATTTGCAGCTGAATTCGCCCATTTATTAAACTTTGCTTCTTGTGCAGCTTTCAATTTTGCAGTTTGGAATTTCGACAATGCATCGATCATTCCCTGGCGATTTTTCCAGTAATTCGCAACACCTGCATATTTGGACGCGTAAATCAAATTTACGGCATCACTTTTATCCATGTACTTTTTCATTTGATCCATCCCAACTTTGGAACCTTCCACCCAAGCAGGATAAGCGAACTTAACGTTTTGCTCAATTCCGCCAGCTGGCATCCAACGATTCGTTCTTCCAGGATAACCCAAAATCATAGCGAAATCATTTTCTTTTACGCCACCAATATTCACCGTTAAGTGCTGTTTTGGTTTCAAAGGAACATTACTTGCGGAATAATCAGCTGGATTTCCATTAGCATCTGCATAAACACGGAACATGGAGAAATCACCTGTATGTCTTGGCCATTCCCAGTTGTCTGTATCGCCACCAAATTTCCCAACATTTTCTGGAGGTGTACCTACCAAACGAACATCTTTATAGTCTTGGTAGACGAAATAATAGAATTCATTTCCTTGGAAGAACGAACGAACAGAAACGGTATATTTTCCGCCTTCATTGTTTTCTTTTTCAATCAATGCAATTTCTTGGTTGATTGCTTTTTCACGCTCTAATTCGGTCATTCCTGCATTTACTTTCGCAAGGATTCGTTTAGAAACATCGTCCATTCGAACGAAAAAACGAACGTACAAACTTTTTGGTTTTAGTTCTTCTTTCTTTGTTGCAGCCCAATAACCATTTTTCAAATAGTTGGAAGCCGGCGTTGAAAGTTCTGCAATCGCATCGTAACCACAGTGGTGATTGGTTAATAATAAACCTTCTTTGGAAATAACTTCTGCCGTACAACCGCCATTAAATTGAACAATTGCATCTTTCAAAGAATGGTTGTTAATGGAATAAATTTCTTCCGCTGTTAACTGAAGTCCCATTTTCTGCATATCGCGTTGGTTTAAACGATCGATAAACATCAAGAACCACATTCCTTCATCTGCTTTGGCAAACGAGCCAATCATCAAAACGAAGGCTAATAAACTAATTTTAAATTGTTTCATTATTCTGTTTTTGGTTTTATTAAAACTTGAGGGGTAAAAATACATACTTTTCTGCAATTATTTCTATGCTTTAATCTATAGATTTTAATTAATTACCTAAAAATTAGTTCATCTGAAAACAACCAAGTTTCACTGTTTGCTCCCAAATGCCATTCTGGACACTTTCCATAATTCTTTGCCCGCAAACGGAATGCAAGTATTGGTTTGTCGGAATTTGTTTTTTGATAGAAATCCTTGTTGGTAGGGCCGACATACGAACTGTAATTTGGAATGGAAGTAGGGTTGTCTATGTAGGACGCTAGTGGATGAATTGTTGCTATAACAGGAAGTTTTTCGAAGTTAATGCCATCGTAAGAAATTTCAATTTCAATTTGGGAAGGATAAAAAATCCATGATTTCATGTCTTGTAGGCAACTGATTCCAATTTCTTTTAATACTCTTGGTGTTTCAAATGTAACTTCTGCGATTAAATCTTGCGTCCAAAAACCTTGGTAATCGCCAGTTCGAAACTCATTTGCTCCTTGCACGCCATCGATTAACGTGTTTTTTCCAGATGCTGCATATTGGTGTGAATAGTCACTTTTTAAGGTCAATTGAACTGTTTTGTCGCGTTTGATGAAATCTGCCTTAACCCAAGGACTAAAGGATACTTGTTGCCCGGGCATCGTATTGTCATCGCCATAATCGATTGTTGAAACTTGGCGCGCTTCTAATTCTGTACTTTCTGTAATTAAAATCGGAGAAGCGTAAATAAAAACCTGGTTGGTATCTTTAGTGTTTCGGTATTCAATTTTAATTTTTTCTTGGTTAATCGGATTTTGGTGACCAAGTTTCACACGAGTTACATCGTCAAAAATCCGATTTTCGGTAAGAAAAAATGGGGAAGGGGTAAACCCGAAATTCAACACAGTTTCTTTGGTGATTGGGGATGATGCTGAAGAAAATAATTTTTTACTTGGTTCAGGTCCCATTTCAAAGACAAGTTCACCACCAGCTAAAAGAGAAGAATGATGCATTCCCAAAGTTGTCCAATCTGCTCCGTTTAATCTTATGGATTGAATATACTTGTTGTTCTTTGAATTATTTAAAGCTTTAATTTTGAGGTTTTTATTATTATCTAATTGAATTATAGCTTCATTAATAATTGGTCTTCCAAATTCATACCACGCATTACCAGGCGCAATTTGATACATTCCTAAAGCACTTAAAACATACCAAGCTGACATTTGACCACAATCTTCATTTCCAGAGAGTCCATCCGGCTTTGGAGTATAAAGTTCCCGTTGAATCTTATCAATATATTCAGCCGATTTGAATTTCGAATTGGTATAATTATATAAATACGCCATGTGGTGCGAAGGTTCGTTTCCATGCGCATACTGACCGATTAAGCCTGTAATATCCGCTTGGTCTCTTCCAAGCAAATCGGAATTTGTTGTGAATAATTTATCCAGCCAATTTTCAAGAGAATCCTTTCCGCCAATCATTTCCCCAAGTAAATTAATTGCATGTGGCGCGTAAAGGGAATATTGCCAGCTATTTGCTTCTGTGTAATTGAAATTCACTTCAGCTGGAGCAAATGGGGAATACCAAGCGCCATCTCGTCGCGCTCGCATGAATTTGGTAGAAGGGTCAAATAAATTGATAAAATTCAAGCTGCTTTTGTAGTATTCGGAATAGATATTCATTTTTCCTAACCTTGTTGCCATTTCTGCAATACAATAATCGTTGTAAGCGTATTCCAAGGTTTTGGATACTGATTCTGGTTCATCTCCTGAACTGATAAACCCTTTTTCTCGAAATTGTTTTTTCCCAAGTTCATCCATTTTCGAAGTGAAAACCATTGCAGCAAGTGCTTTTTCAGCATCGAAACCACGAATTCCTTTCATGTATGCATCTGCAATAACGGAAACGCTGTGGTAGCCAATCATACAATCTGTTTCGTTAGCCGCGAGTTCCCAAACTGGTAAATCTCCTCCTTGTTCGTATTGTCTTAAAAAGGTATGTATAAATTCATTTGTTCGTTTCGGTTGAATCAATGTATATAAAGGATTTGCTGCGCGATACGTATCCCAAAGCGAAAAAACTGTATACTGTGAAATCCCATCTGTTATCGTGTGGATTTGATTATCTCTTCCGCGGTAACGTCCATCTGTATCGTTAAAAATATTTGGTTGAATCATCGTGTGGTACAAAGCGCTATAAAAATTAACAAGAACGTCTTTGTCGTCTGTTTGAATTGAAATTTTACTCAATTCATCTTCCCATTTCCGAACGGTTTGCGCACGAACAGCGTTAAAATTCCAATCTGTTATTTCACTTTCAAGATTCTTTTGCGCACCAATTTCGTCTACCGCAGACATTCCAACTTTAAGTAAAAGTGTCGTTGTTTTTTCAGGAAATACCAGGAGTAATTTGTGGTTTCCATCCTTTGTAATACGTTTTGCTTTTTCATACGGAACACTTGTTTTCAAGTAAAAATAAAAGTGTTGTTCATTCGCCCATGCGGCAGAAATTCGTGCACCGGATATCGTTTGTTTATCTTTAACTGTTAAGGCGTAGTTCAATAGTTTATCCCGATGGTCAAGATCAATCAGGATATATTTTTTACCTTTTTTAGTGTTAAATGTATATTCATGCATTCCGGAGCGTTCAGCAACGGTTAGACGAACGGAAATATTTTCATCCAATAATTTCACTTCGTAATAACCTGGTGATGCATTTTCCTGTTCGTGCAAAAATTTCGATCCATAACCTTTAGGATCTTTATATCCTGGCGTGATTTTAGCCCTTCCACTTTGCGGAATAATTAATAAATCGTTGTAATCTGGTACGCCAGTTCCACTTAGATGTGTGTGGCTAAAACCATAAATTACCGAATCCGAATAATGGTAACCCGAGCAACCATCCCAGCCTTCGTAACGCGTGTCTGGACTCAATTGCATCATTCCAAATGGTGCAGAAGCGCCTGGGAATGTATGTCCGTGTCCGCCAGTTCCAATAAATGGATCTACAAATAAACTTTTTGAACTGTTTTTGGAATTTGTGGTTTGAAAATCGATGTGTTTCTTGCGGATTTCTTGGCTTTTTGAAAGCGCTTCAATCCCGTGTGCTTGCGCAAAAACAACGTTTCCAAAATGTGCTGAAAGTAGCGCGATTAGTAGTATGCGTATGAACATATTATTTTTGATTTTTTTCCCAAAATACATGGGCTGCAGTACCTAAAACAGCAGCATTTTTGTCGTGCAGAGAAGAAATGCGAATGTCAATTTTATTTTTGTAAATAACCAGGATGTTTTCTTCGAGGTGGTGCTTCACGCGTTTTGCGAAGTTCATTTTACTTTGGGCAATACCACCAAAAAGTACATATGCTTTTGGACTAGAAAAACATGCGAAATCTGCCAAAGCAGAACCGAGCATTTGCGCAGTAAACTCGACAATTTCATTTGCAAAAAGATCGTCTTGATCTGCTAGGTCAAAAACA
>JBIKZR010000167.1:0-4881 GCA_044354635.1 Crocinitomicaceae bacterium
TGTAACAACCGGCGCTTTACCCTTTTGGGTGTCTGCAGATACTTTAATTGCTTGAGGAACTTCTAAAATAATCGCATGAGAATAGCCTAATGACATCTCCAACTGTTGTCCAGTTGCAGTTGCACGATAACCTACACCGATCACTTCTAATTCCTTCTTGTACCCTTCCGATACACCTACTATCATGTTTTGTACTAAAGCGCGGTATAAACCATGCTTAGCACGATGATTTGGTGCATCTGATTCGCGGCTGAAAGTTATAATATTGTCCTCCATGCTTAATGTTACACAAGAATCAATTTCTTGGAACAATTCGCCTTTAGGACCCTTAACCGATACATTTGTACCGTTTAACTTTACGTCTACTCCACTCGGGATGTTAACTGGGGATTTACCTATCCTTGACATTTTTAACTCTTCTTTAATTAATACACGTAGCAAAGAACTTCTCCACCGACGTTTTCTTTTCTTGCTTCTTTGTCTGTAATTACACCCTTTGAAGTAGAAACAATTGCTATCCCCAAACCGTTTAAAACACGTGGCATAACAGCAGAGCTGCTATATTTACGTAATCCTGGACGGGAAGCTCTTTGCAATTTTGTGATTGCAGGAACCTTCGTTGAAGGATTGTATTTTAAAGCGATTTTGATAACTCCTTGTTTATCGTCTTCTTCAAACTTGTAATTTGTAATATACCCTTGATCGAATAAAATTTGTGTCATTGCACGCTTAACATTCGAGCCAGGAATCTCTACCATTTTCAAACCAGCCGCACTTCCATTTCGGATGCGGGTTAGAAAATCTGCTATAGGATCTGTATTCATAATTTCCTACTTTTCTTTAAATTACCAACTTGCTTTCTTAACTCCTGGGATTTTACCAGACAGCGCCATTTCACGGAAAGTTACCCTTGAAAGACCAAACTGTCGCATATATCCTCTAGGTCTACCTGTCAAACCACAACGGTTGTGCATACGTATTTTAGAAGAATTTGCAGGCAATTTTTGCAATGCCATCATTGCATCCCATTTAGCTGATTGAACATCCTCAGAAGTATCGGTTGACTTTAAAACTTTAGTCAACTCTTCACGCTTCTTAGCATATCTTACAACCATTTTTTCTCTTTTGCGCTCACGCGCTTTCATCGATTCTTTTGCCATCTCTACTTATTTTTTAATAAATGGGAAACCAAATGCATCTAACAATGCCATTCCTTCTTCATCACTATCCGCAGAGGTAACAAATGTAATATCCATACCTAGAATACGACTAACTTTATCGATATCAATTTCTGGAAATATGATGTGTTCTTTAACACCTAGGTTAAAGTTCCCTCTCCCATCAAATCCTTTCGGATTGATTCCGCGGAAGTCACGTGTTCTTGGTAAAGCAACTGAAATAAGACGATCCAAGAAGTCATACATCTTTTCTCCTCTTAACGTTACTTTCGTTCCAATGGGCATTCCTTTACGAAGTTTAAAGTTAGAGATATCTTTTTTAGAGATTGTCGTAATCGCTTTTTGACCGGCGATTCTTGATAAATCTGCTACTGCATTATCTATTAACTTTTTGTCCGCAACTGCCTCTCCCATTCCTTGGCTCAATACAATTTTTTCAAGTTTTGGTACTCTCATAACTGTTTTGTACCCGAACTTTTCTGTCAATGCAGGAATAATTTCCGCATTGTACATTTCCTTAAGTCTTGGTGAATAACTCATTACTTAATTTCCTCCCCTGATTTTTTTGAATAACGAACTAATTTTCCTGCATCGTTCATTTTACGGCCAATGCGCGTAGCTTGTCCTTTTGAAACGATCATAAGGTTTGAAATATGGATACCAGCTTCTTTCTCCACAATTCCACCTTGAGGGTCTGCAGCACTTGGTTTAGCGTGTTTTTTAACTAAATTCACAGCTTCTACAATTGCACGCATTTTTTTTCTGTCAATCGAAAGAATTTTTCCTTCCTGACCTCTAGATTCACCGCTAATAATCTTAACGGTGTCACCTACTTTAATGTGTAATTTCTGTTGCATAACTTCAACTAATTTAAAGTACTTCTGGAGCAAGTGAAACAACTTTCATAAAGTTATTTTCACGAAGCTCACGAGCAACTGGTCCGAAAATTCGTGTTCCTCTCATCTCACCCGCTTGATTCAAGATAACGCAAGCATTATCATCAAAACGAATGTAGGAACCATCTGCGCGACGTACTTCTTTTTTTGTTCTTACTATTACAGCCTTGGCTACCGTTCCCTTTTTGACGGCACCAGAGGGCATTGCACTCTTGACAGCAACAACGATTTTATCGCCAACCGAAGCATAACGTCGTCTTGTACCGCCTAAAACGCGGATTACCAAAACTGTTTTTGCTCCTGAATTGTCTGCTACGCCAAGTCTAGATTCTGTTTGTATCATTACTCAAAATTATTTAGCTCTTTCGATAATTTCTACTAATCTCCAGTTCTTTGATTTACTCAAAGGCCGTGTTTCCATGATTTTTACGATGTCACCTACGTTACAATCGTCTTTTTCATCGTGGGCTACGAATTTAGTAGTTTTTTTCACAAACTTACCATACTTTGGGTGTTTTACTTTACGTTCCACAGAAACTACAATTGATTTCTGCATTTTGTCGCTAGTAACGACCCCAACTCGTTCTTTTCTTAAATTACGCTTTTCCATGTCAAGCTAATCTCCTTTTTTAAACAAGCAACTAAGCCTGTGCTTCACGTTTAGTCAATTCAGTATGCAATCTAGCGATTGTTTTTCTGACCATTCGAATTTGAATTGGATTTTCCATTGGCGCCACACTGTGCGTCAATTTCATTTTCGATAGTTGCTCAGAAAAGTCTACTAGACGACTCTTTACGTCTTCTACTGAAAGTTTTGTGATTTCTTGCTGCTTCATATTAAATACTATTTCTCTGGTATAACATAGTCGTTGCGAACAACGAACTTACATTTCACAGGTAACTTTTGAGCTGCCAAACGCAACGCTTCTTTTGCGATTTCGTAAGACACACCATCCGCTTCAAACATGATTCGGCCTGGCTTAACTACTGCTACCCAGTGACTTGGAGCTCCTTTACCTTTACCCATACGAACTTCAGCTGGCTTTGAGGTAACCGGCTTGTCCGGGAAGATTCGAATCCACACCTTTCCTTCACGCTTCATGTATCGAGTAACGGCGATACGAGAAGCTTCAATTTGGCGAGATGTAATCCATCCAGGCTCCAATGTTTTTAGTCCGAAAGAACCGAAAGCAATGGTACTACCTCTGTGGGCCATTCCAGTGTTTCGACTTTTTTGAACTCTTCTAAATTTGGTTCTTTTTGGCTGTAACATTTTTATAAATTTTACTATCCTAATTATTTTTTCTTTCTCTTAGCTCCCATTGGCTTTCTCTGTCCACCAGGTCCAGCTCCAGCTTTTGCAGCTTGTGCAGCCATTCCAATATTTGGAGAAAGATCACGTTTACCGTACACTTCTCCTTTACATATCCAAACTTTGATACCTAAACGGCCATAAGTTGTATGTGCCTCAGAGACTGCGTAATCGATATCCGCTCTAAAAGTATGCAACGGTGTTCTACCGTCTTTGTACATTTCAGAACGCGCCATTTCAGCGCCATTCAAACGTCCAGAAATCTTAACTTTTATTCCTTCCGCTCCCATTCGCATTGTACTAGCAATAGACATTTTGATTGCTCTTCTGAAAGAAATACGAGCCTCCAATTGACGAGCGATGCCATCCGAAACCAATCGAGCATCCAATTCAGGACGTTTAACCTCAAATATATTGATTTGAATTTCTTTTTTCGTTAATTTTTTTAACTCTTCTTTCAGTTTGTCAACTTCTTGTCCTCCCTTACCGATAATAACTCCTGGTCGAGCAGTGTTGATTGTAACTGTAACAAGTTTCAACGTTCTCTCGATAATAATTTTCGCGATACTAGCTTTGGATAAACGTGCGTTAAGGTATTTACGGATTTGATCGTCTTCAACGATTTTATCTTTGTAATTTTTACCACCATACCAGTTAGACTCCCACCCGTGGATGAAACCAAGCCTATTTCCTATTGGATTTGTTTTTTGTCCCATTTTATCCTAACTTATTTTGTTCCATCAACAACCACAGTAACGTGATTGGATCTTTTTCTTACTCTATGCGCTCTACCTTGAGGTGCCGCTTGAATTCTTTTCAACATTGCACCGCCACCAACTTCAATTGATCTTACCACTAATGTCTCTTCTTCAATACTTTTACCTTCGTTCTTTTGTTCCCAGTTGGCAATTGCTGAACGCAATAACTTACCTAAACTTGTAGAGGCATCTTTTGAATTATGTTGCAATATATTCAGAGCCTTGTTAACTTCTACTCCCCTTACAAGATCTGCAACTAATCTCATCTTTCTTGGAGCAATTGGTGAATCATTCAAACGCGCCATTGCTAACGTTGTTTTCTCCAATTTTATATTTTCAGCTCTTAATCTCTTTCTAGCACCCATGACTTTGGTATTAAAAATTATCTTTTCTTATCCTTTTTATTCCCTCCATGGCCACGGAAATTACGAGTAGGTGCAAATTCACCTAACTTGTGTCCGACCATATTTTCACTTACGAAAACTGGAATAAACTTGTTACCATTGTGTACAGCAAACGTTAACCCTACGAAATCAGGAGTTATAGTTGAAGCACGCGACCATGTTTTGATCACAGCTTTGCTACTTGATGCTTGCGCATCATCCACTCGCTTCATTAACTTGTAATGTACAAAAGGTGGTTTTTTCAACGAACGACTCATATCTTACTTATTTTTTTCTTCTTTCGATGATAAACTTATCTGAATACTTCTTCTTATCACGTGTTTTGTATCCTTT
>JBIKZR010000168.1:0-4877 GCA_044354635.1 Crocinitomicaceae bacterium
AATCCGTGTATTCTGCAAAAACATCTGAAATAGCCATTATTTGTTCACAAGACAGCCATTATTCAATGGATAAAGCCGCCAATCTTTTGGGCTTACAGCTGTTTAAAGTTGCAACAGATGAACAAACAAAAACGCTGCAAAAAAATGATTTTTGCCGGATTCTTGACGACTCGGAAGCCCAAGGAATTCGCTATTATATTGTTGTAGCGAATATGCTCACAACGGTATTCGGTTCCGTTGATAATCCGACAATTTACACGGATGAATTAACCAAAAGAAAAGCAAATTTCAAATTGCACATCGATGGCGCTTACGGTGGGTTTTATTACCCGTTTTCCAACAAACACACAAATCTAAATTTCTCCAATCCATTTGTTTCTTCCGTTACGTTGGATGCACATAAAATGGCTCAAGCTCCATACGGGACAGGAATTTTCCTGATTCGAAAAGGATTTATTCACTTTGCAACAACTAAACAAGCGAGTTATGTAGAAGGAGAAGATTGCACATTGTCTGGAAGTCGTTCAGGCGCCAATGCACTTGCTGTTTGGATGATTTTATCTACTTACGGAAAAAATGGTTGGTTTGAAAAGATTTTTATATTGCAGAAACGAACAGACTATTTATGTGAAAAATTGAAAGAATTAGAACTCGAGTTTTTCCGCGATCCAAACTCCAATATTGTTGCCATTAGAAGTTCGAGTATGACGCATAAAATTGCTGAGAAATACCATTTAGTTCCGGATAATCACCATGAAGCGAACTGGTATAAAATTGTGGTAATGGAACACGTTACGCTGGACAAACTTGAACCATTCCTAGCCGATCTGAAACACCATTTTTCGAAACCAATGATTTTGTGAACATACTTTAGTTTGACAAACCAACGCTTTTTCCTGCGATGAATCCGGTTGTCCAAGCCGCTTGGAAATTAAAACCGCCGGTTATGCCATCGATATCCAGTAATTCGCCGGCGAAAAACATACCGGGAATTAGCTTACTTTCCATGGTTTTAAAATTCACATCGTGTAAGGAAATCCCTCCCGCTGTGACAAATTCTTCCTTGAACGTCGTTTTTCCGCTTACTTCATAGCGATCGCTCAATAAGGTGTTGACCAACTTGTTTCTGGTTTTATTGCCGAGATCCTTCCAGCGCATTTCAGGGTGAATGGCAGTTTTTTCCAATAAAAAATTCCACAACCTACTGGTCATTGGAAAAGGATTTAAGTTGCCAATCATTTTCTCACCATGTTCTCGTATAATCTGATCCAAGTGCTTGTGCAAATCCACTTCTTTCTCGTCATCCAACCAATTTACAAGCACTGCAAACTGGTAATTTTTCTCAAATAGTAAACGTGCTCCCCAAGCGGATAATTGTAAAATTGCAGGACCGCTCATTCCCCAGTGCGTTACTAAAAGAGGCCCTTTACCTAGTAGTTTCGTTCCTTCGACTTTAACACTTGCTTTTTCAACAACATTTCCCATTAAATCACGGATTGGATTTGCGGGCATATTAAACGTAAACAGCGAAGGAACAGGCTCTATGATTTCATGTCCGAGTTTTTCCAACCATTCTAAACCCGATCTTTTCGGTTGCCCGCCAGTTGTAACGATTACGCGTTCAACAGAAAAATTATCCTCCCGCGTGAAAAGTTTGAACGTATCTTGTTCCACCTCAATCGAAGTAATGGATTGATTGAATTTTATTTCCACACCCAATGCAAGCGATTCTTTCAAAAGACAATCAATAATAGATTGTGAATCATTGGATTGCGGAAAAATACAATTATCGGGAAACGTTTTTAGCGGTACATTTCGCGATTCGAACCAATCCACGGTAGATTGCGCATTGAAAATTTCAAACGCTTTGCGTAAATTATTTTCTCCTCTTGGGTAAAATGCAGCTAATTTCCGATTGTCGAAGCAGGCATTTGTGACATTGCAGCGACCGCCGCCAGAGATTTTCACTTTCGATAGAACTTTGGAAGACTTCTCAAAAATAATTACTCTTTTGTTCGGGAAATGTTTCTTGGCAGAAAGTGCAGCAAAAAAACCTGCTGCTCCACCACCAATGATTGCTATTGTTGCGGATTGCATGGTTTAATTTGGCGAATTATTCTCGCTCGTTTTATTTTTAGACTTTTTCTTCTTTAGTTTTACCGGCATTGCATCGTCTTCTTTTCCGGTATTCGCTTCTCCGCCAAACGTATAGGTTTCTTCTCCGTGCTCATTGAATCTATGTTCTTCGATAATAATTCCCTTTTTGTACAAGGCATTTCGCTTCAATTTATCGTCTTGGTATCTTTCTTCGAACCAACCTTCCGGAACTCCTTTTTTATAGTTTTCCATGGTTTGAATTCCGCCTTTGTAATAGAATGTTTTGAATTCGCCATCTTTCACATCGGAGCTCCAATGTTCGATTGTCAGTAATACGCCGTCGTTGTAGTAATACCTTAATTCACCAGATTTTTTTCCTTGTTTGTACGAAAGATCCTGTACTATTTTCCCATCCATATTATAGGATTTAAAGGAGCCATCCATTAGGCCATTTACATAATTGATTTCTTTTTCAATTTTCGATTTTGGGAAATATGTTTTTCTTAGACCATGTAAAACGCCATTTTTATAGAATTCGAAACGGGTGGTATCGCCATCTTTTGTGAGATAAATTTGTTTCCCATGCAATTGTCCCATGTTGTAATTCATTTCCCATGCCGTAAAATTCGAGCTGTCGTAGTAAAATGACCATTGTCCGGATTCAATTCCTTGAATATGGCTTCGAACCACTTGCAAACAGCCGGATTTGTAATACGTTGAATCCACACCATTTTCTTTTCCATTGACAAATGTTATGCGGCGTTCGAGTAAACCATTCAAATGGCATGTTTCACATGTTCCTGAAAAAGGCAGTCCAATTTTACCGCTTAAAATCAATTTGGAATCTTCGTCGTAGGTTAATTTCTCATTGCAATCTACTACTCCAGCTAATTTCCCACACTCCGAATTCACAAACCGTGTTGCTCTTTGGTTTGCCTCCTTATCGTAGCAATTTCCTTTCTTTTTTACGTCCTGAATTGAATTTTCATTCGAGATCTGCCCACGTATTGAAAATAGAGTTCCAATAGCAAGTACAATTAATCCAACTTTTTTCATGCTAATTTATTTATACGATTAAAACTCAAAATTGTAAGAAAAATTATAGCCGGCTAATTTTAGCGAAAGCATCTCGCATCTCTTTCGGAACAGGAATCGTTTGGTTCTTAGTGGCATCAAAACACACCTGCACAGATCTTCCCTTTGCAAATAATTCACCGCCAACTTTCAATTCGTAATCCAGCGTAAAACTTTTTGTTCCCATCGCCTCAAGAAACACCGTTATTTCCGGTTCGTGCTGCATTAAAACTGATTGCAGGTATTCAATTTCATTTTTAACCAATACAAAACCTAGTCTTCGCCAATCCCAATCTTCCCCAACGAGTTGTTTAAAATAATAGATGCGCGCCATTTCAAAATAACTGAAATAGATGTTGTTGTTAACGTGGCCTAGAATATCTAAATCGGAAAATCGGACTTGAATTTTTGCTGGTTGTATCATTTTAAATCTAATTTTTCAAATTCCGAATTATTACTAATAAATTCAGGAACAATTTGTTTCATCTTCGCAACAATTTCAGTATTTTTCTGTCCTTCAAAAAGGTGGATTAACGTACTTATTTCTTCAAGTTGCCCTGCGTTTTCTTGTCGAATTGTTGCTTTCAATATTTGTGGATGGTGCGTCGGAATAGTATTCTCTTCTTTCGCCAATAGTTCTTCGTATAATTTTTCTCCAGGTCGCAAACCGGTAACTTTAATTTCAATATCTTTTCCAACTTCCAAACCACTCAACTGTATCATTTTCTTTGCAAGATCTATTATCTTAACGGATTCACCCATATCGAAAACAAATATTTCTCCCCCTTCGCCCATTATTCCTGCTTCCAAAACCAATTGACATGCTTCAGGAATCGTCATGAAAAAGCGGGTAACTCGCTCATCCGTTACCGTGATTGGTCCGCCCTGCTCTATTTGTCGCTGAAATAGCGGAATTACAGAGCCGTTAGAACCTAAAACGTTCCCGAAGCGCGTTGTTACAAATTTTGTGGTTCCCTTTGAATTGGCAGCTTGTGCATAAATTTCTGCAATACGCTTGGATGCGCCCATCACATTTGTTGGATTTACTGCTTTATCCGTTGAAACCATTACAAATTTTTGAACCTTGTATTTTTGTGCTAAATCGACTAAATTTCTGGTTCCTTTCACATTCGTCAGTACCGCTTCAGATGGATTACTTTCCATTAAAGGAACGTGTTTATATGCTGCGGCATGAAAAACGTAATTCGGTTGGAAAAAATCAAATACGCGTTCCATCCTTTCCATGCTTCGAATATCGCCTATAACCACTTCAAAATACAAGGATGGAAAAGTATGCAGCAATTCATTCTGGAAATCGTAAATTGGCGATTCTGCCTGATCCAGTAAAATCACTTTTTTAGGCTGGTAGTTTGCCAATTGTCGCACCATTCCGCTGCCGATAGAACCAGCAGCACCAGTTACTAAAATTGTTTTTCCTTTTAATTCTGCCGCAATCTTGTTTTCATCCAAAATAATTGGTGTTCTACCCAAAAGATCTTCGATATTTATTTTTGCAATTTGTTTCGTGGAAAATTCGCCATTAATCCAACTTTTAGAGCTTGGTACTTTTTGCATTTTTACGTGAAGCGATAAACACGTTTCAACCACTTTTTTGCGGTTAATTTCATCCGGATTTTGAATGGCGATAATAACAGAAGTAATTCCCTCCGACTGAATCAGTTCTTCCAATTTAGAAGTATGAAAAA
>JBIKZR010000169.1:0-4870 GCA_044354635.1 Crocinitomicaceae bacterium
ATGGCCAATTACCGACCAGGTAATATTTTCCGTCACGGCATAATTTGTGAGGAATTGTGCATCCCAAAAAACGGGATTGTATGCGCCTTTTGTTGGCAGCGAATTCAATAAATAGCCGTTAGATCGGTAGCGCGCACCAATTAAATAATTGAACCGGGAAGTTGTATTTTGTTCCACATGTGCTTCCACGCCAAGCAGTGAGGCCATTGCGGAAGCTTTCAATCGCTTTGGTACTTTGTAGTCAATATCCAAAACAGAACTCAATTTATCGCCGTATTGCGCGTCAAATCCACCGCCGGAAAACCGAACTGCTTCCACCAACGCGGTATTTATAAAACTCATTCCTTCCTGCTGTCCGCTGCGCGTCAAAAAGGGACGGTAAATATTAAAACCATTGACGTAAACGAGATTTTCGTCGTAATTTCCGCCGCGTACATTGTAGTTGGTCGTGAGTTCATTATTTGAGGTTGCAGCGGTTGTAAGAGCGATAAATCGTTCTACACTTGGCAGCGTTAACTTTTGGTAATCGATGTGTTTTAATTTTGGCAATTCAAATGGATCTGTGCGCGACGTTTGAACGGTAATGACATCTTCCTGCTGGAAGGAAAATTTAACGTCCGGCACCCTGAAATAGTTGCGATCTTCTACAATATATGCTCTTGATTCGGTGAATTCTGCAATCGAGTACGCTATTTGCAGCGTGTCCTTTTTCGAGACAAAAAACTGATAGGTTCCATCCGCTGCGGAGTACGTTACGGTTGGGTCACAGTTTTGACACGAAATTTTAACGTTATCAATTGCTTTCCCTTTTTTGTCTGTGCAGCGTCCAATCAGCCTTATTTCCTGCGAGAAACTGGCAATTGGCAACAACATTAAAAACAAAAAAAGTATACGCATAGGGCAAATGTAGTTTTACAAACGTTTGGAAGTTGTAAAAAGTATATAATTCATCATTTTACTCTCGAATAAGTACAAAATCCGGGTCAAATGGTTCCATAAAATGGTGAATTTTTTCAATTTTATCCTTTATCTTCCCATCCCCACAAAGTGTAAATAAATTCATGGAACGCTCTTGTAGTTGATTATTGGGAAAAATACGGTCAACTATTTGGTCGATGGTTTTCATGGAAACATCGTGGCGTTGTTTCACCAATTTGGTTAATTTTTCTTTCATCCCATCCAACTGTTTCTCCAGTTTCACCATTTCCGCTCGCGCGAAATTCTCCATATTTTGGTCTATTTCCAGCACTTTTTCAATCACTTGAGCTTTTAAAATTTCAGCGGTGGTATTGATTGCATCGAAATTAACTTCTTCCGCAGCAAAATCCTGCAAATAATTTTTCTTGATTAGCGCACTATCCAGGAACAAATCCTCCAATTTTATGGAAACCTTCGCGATTTTTTTGGCGAGTATCGCATCAATCCACAGGATAGAAGTTCTTGTTTGAATAAGCGGGAAAGGCAACGCCAGAGCATCAAAAACACCTTTCAGTTGCAACCAATAAGAAATCTCACCAACGCCGCCAACGTAGCATAAATTGGGTAAAACCGTTTCCTGGTAAACTGGACGAAGAATTACGTTTGGCGAAAAACGTTCCGGAAAGGCAAGCAATTCCGCTAGTAGTTCCGCTTCAGAAATTTTCCCTTTCCCTTCGATTTCATAGCCATCCGCTGCAAGGACAATTCTTTCCCGCGATTGCTCACCAAGGTAAAAAAGGTTTATTTCTCTGGCATTCACCTGCAATTTAAATCCTTCTTTTTCCAATAAAGCGTTCGTTTTTTGAACGGCATGAAATGAAAATTGCTGTTTTAATTCCTGTTCGAATATTGGAATAAAGGTGCGTTTTAAAGCAGCATTATCGCCATCCAAAATGAGCAATCCATATACATCGAACAAGTGATGGATTAATCTGAAAGTTGCTTCACTGAGATTTTTACCGTCGTATTCTTTCAGAATCGCTGCAACTTCACTTTCCGGCTGGTTTTCGAAAAACTTCAACATCTCCTCCTTGATTACTGCAAGCTGTGCGATATCAAACCTTCCGACAGCACCTTTTTGATCCGATTCCCAAATAAAGTTTTTGGAGAAAACCTCCACCGACTTAATCTCTTCAAAATCATGATCTTCAGATGCCATCCAAAAAACGGGAACGAAATTATTTTCCGGATATTCTTTTTTTAATTCCTCCGCAAGACGAATCACGTGTACAATTTTATAGATCAAATACAGTGGACCTGTGAAAATAGAAAGTTGGTGTCCTGTGGTAATGGTAAACGTGTTTTCTGCATGCATTGCTTTCAAATTCTCCAAAGTCTTGGTAGAACATGCAAGCGTAGCATAAGACTTTTCTAATTCGCCACAAAGTATTTCTCTTTGCGGCTTCGAAAAACTATTTTTCTTTTCTTTCAGTTGTTTTGCAAAATTTCTCTTTGAAAAAGTTGTTCCGATAAAGGAAAGTAGATTATCCTGCTCGTATGATAATTTAACCTGTTGCTCCGTGAAAAGACGTGTTTCTTGTCTGTGAAATGTGAATTTTTGCATAGACAAATTTAGTCAAATGAAATTTAATCGCAGGTGAAATGGACTAAAAAGGTTTGGTTGCAGTTTAATGCAGAATTATAGGTAGATTAACCATGAACCAATTGGAATTGCTTACTTATATGGGATAGAAAAAAGAAAAGAAACCGTACACGGAAATTAAGTCAAATTTTAAAAAGAAAAATACAGGCAAAAAATTGACTTTAGATGCCGCTATTCCCCTACTGTTCGAAATAAAAAGAAACGTAATTCTCACCAAAAATTCAACTACCCTTCCACTTTTTTATTGTAAACATTAGCGTATCTTTGTCAAAAAAAATTATAAAATGGAAGCAATTATTAAGACAAGTAAAGGAACGATGAAGGTTTCCTTGTATACGGAAGAAGCACCAAAAACCGTTGCGAATTTCGCTAAATTAGCAAAAGAAGGATACTACAATGGATTGGCTTTTCACCGTGTTCTTCCTGATTTCGTAATTCAAGGTGGCTGCCCGAATTCTCGTGCCGGAGCAAAAGGAATGTCAGGAACTGGTGGACCTGGTTACCAAATTGATTGCGAAGTAAAAGGCGGAAACCAATACCACGATCGTGGTGTTTTATCCATGGCACATGCTGGAAAAAATACTGGTGGATCCCAATTTTTCGTTTGTCATTCCAGAAATAACACATCGCATTTAGATGGCGTACACACGTGTTTCGGGAAAGTTTTCGAAGGTGTTGACGTAGTAGATGATATTCGTCAGGGTGATTCTATCGATTCTATCGAAATCATTGATTAATACATATTAAAATTGCGGCATTTCAGTCGCTTAAAAAGTCTCGGATAGTTGTTCTATTCGAGACTTTTTTT
The DNA here is from genome assembly GCA_044354635.1 of Crocinitomicaceae bacterium. Taxonomy (GTDB): domain Bacteria; phylum Bacteroidota; class Bacteroidia; order Flavobacteriales_D; family Crocinitomicaceae; genus M0103. The sequence goes on from JBIKZR010000169.1 coordinate 3,390, forward strand.
GTAGGAAAATTTTAGTTTTTGTTCTGTAAAAGAGCTATTAAAATCTGAAAAGAAGGTGCAATCTTCCAAGGAATGGCATACCATCTTAAAAGATATGATTAAATTTAACAAAACTTAAAATTCAACGCATGTTCGCTCGCTCAATTACCCTGCTTTTGTTTTTTACTGTAACAGCAGTTTATGGACAAAAAGCGCTTTCACCGGAACAATTTCTAGGGTATCCGATTGGAACTTATTTTTCCCGTCACCACCAAGTGGTAGATTATTTCAAGCAGCTGGAGAAAAATGCACCAACTGCAATTAAAGTTACTTCCTACGGAAAAACTACGGAAAATAGAGAGCTGCTTTTGGCCTTTATTTCCAGCGAGGAGAATTTAAAAAACCTGGATGAAATCCGCCAGCAACATAGTAAGCTCAACGCATCAGAGAAAATTGCCATTGTTTGGTTAAGCTATAATGTGCATGGAAATGAAAGTGCTGGAACGGAGGCTGCAATGCAAACGGCGTTTGAATTAATTACACAAAAGCAAGAATGGCTAAAAAACACCTTGGTGATTCTCGATCCATGCATCAATCCGGATGGACGCGATCGCTATGTAAATTGGTACAATCAATTCACCAATCACCAACCAAATCTTCAGGCAATTAGTATTGAACACAACGAACCTTGGCCGAGCGGGCGTCCAAATCATTATCTTTTTGACTTAAACAGAGATTGGGCGTGGCTTACACAAATTGAATCGCAACAGCGCATAGCGCAATATAATCTTTGGTTACCGCATGTTCACGTGGATTTTCACGAACAAGGAATCAACGAACCTTATTATTTTGCGCCCGCAGCAGAACCTTACCACGAAGTAATAACGGATTGGCAGCGCGAATTTCAAAATGGAATTGGGCGCAACAATGCGAAATACTTTGACAAAAACGGATGGTTTTATTTTACCCGTGAAATCTTTGATTTGTTGTATCCAAGTTACGGCGATACCTATCCAACTTACAATGGCGCTGTTGGAATGACGTATGAACAAGGCGGAAGCGGTCGCGGCGGATTGGGCGTTTTAAACAACGATGGCGATACGCTGACCTTGACGGATCGTGTTCAACACCACCATATTGCCGGAATTTCAACCGTGGAATATGCATCGCAGCAAGGCACGAAACTAATCGCTGAATTTCAGCAATTTTCCACCTCAAAGAATTATACGTACAAAAGCTTTGTGGTTGGCGGAAATGCAGATAATCTAACTGCACTTCGGAAATTACTGGATGCGCACAAAATCGACTATTCCTTCGGAAATGGCGGAACGTTTAAAGGATTCGATTACCGAAAAAACGCCAAAGGAAGCATGAAAACAAGTGACAATCATTTGGTAATTTCCACAAATCAGGTGAAAGGAACCTTGGTAAATGTATTATTTGAACCAAAAACAAAATTGGTGGATTCCCTAACGTACGATATCACTGCGTGGTCGTTGCCA
>JBIKZR010000170.1:0-4846 GCA_044354635.1 Crocinitomicaceae bacterium
ATCGATGCTATAAAATCGAAGGTTGCGAAGGGAACGATTTCCCAAAAAGAAATTGATGCACGTTGCTTGAAAATTTTAAATGCGAAATACCGATTTGTGGTTAATCCCAAAAAAGCAAAAATTCATTCGCCCGGAGAAATTGAATGGGCTAAAAATGAAGTATACGAAAAAGCACTAACAGTATTGAAAAATTCGGAAAGTTGCATTCCACTGCAAAGGTTGGATCGAAAAATTGCTATGGTTTCCATCGGCAACAATACTTCTCATTTTCGAGACGCCTCGGATTTATTTTCCAAAATAGAGCATTTCAATTATTTTTCTACTGAAGAAGCCTTGAAAGATTTTCCGCAAAAAGCCTCTCAATTCGATGTTATTATTACCGCTTTACATGCAAATACCGTGCGCTCTAAAAACAACTTTGGATTTGGGGAAAAGTGTAAAGAATTTTTAGCAAAGCTTCCTATTCAAAAAGAAAAGATTCTACTTCTTTTCGGAAATCCATTGCTGTTGCGACAAGATTTCAATCAAAAGGAATTGGACGATTTCGCCAGTATTGTTGTTGCGTATGAAAACAATAAATATACCCAAAAAGCTACAGCGCAACTTGTTTTTGGTGCAATTCCAGCACGTGGAAAATTGCCGATTACAGTGAGTAAATTATTCCCGAGAGAAACAGGTGTTCAAGTAAAGTGGGGAGGTAGATTGAAATATTCGCAACCGGAGGAATTAGGAATTGATCCGGAAAAACTTGCAGAAATTGATCGCGTTGCAGAAAATGGTGTGAAAAAAGGTGCTTTTCCCGGTTGCCAAATTGTGGTAGCTGTGGAAGGAAAAATAATCTATCGAAAAAGTTTTGGAACACAAACCTTTGACGACAAAGATTCCATTCAAAACGACGATATTTACGATATCGCATCCGTTTCAAAAATCGCTGGATCTACCGCTGGAATAATGAAATTACAGTCGGAAGGGAAATTTAGCTTATCAAAAAACCTAAGTGATTACATTCCCGAAGTTACCGGTTTCGGAGAATTCGGTTCCATCTCAATTCGAGATATGATGGCGCATCAGGCCGGTTTAGTAGCTTGGATTCCATTTTACAAAAGAACGCTGAAAAGTGGTGAGTTGAATCCAAAAATCTATTCAAAAGAAAAAAAGTCAGGTTTCGAAAAACAAGTTGCTGATAATGTTTGGATTCGAAATGATTTTGAAGATACGCTTTACAAGCAAATTATAGCAAGTGGATTAGGTAGTAAAAAATACCTGTATTCCGATTTGGGGTATTATTTCATCCGAAAAATCATCGAAAAACAATCGGGTAAGGAGTTCCAGGATTATTTGACCGCAGCGTTGTATAAACCAATGGGATTAATGCACATGCGCTACGAACCAAGAAAACATTTTCCACTAGATCAAATTGTTCCAACTGAAAACGACCAGGTTTTCCGAAAGCAATTGGTGCATGGATTTGTGCACGACCCAGGTGCAGCAATGCTTGGCGGCGTGGGTGGTCACGCAGGATTATTCAGTAATGCAACCGATTTAGCCGCGATAATGCAACTTTTTTTGAACAAAGGAACGTATGGAAATGTTTCTTACTTGCAGGAAGATATCGTTTCGGAATATACCAAAGCGCAGTTTTCTGGAAATAGGCGAGGAGCGGGTTTCGACAGACCATCTCCGGGTGGTGGCGGACCTTGTCATGCGGACGCTTCGCAGCAAAGTTTTGGACACTCCGGTTTTACTGGAACGTTTGTATGGGCGGATCCGAAAGACGGTATAAATTACGTTTTCCTCTCCAATCGGGTGTGTCCGGATCAAGAAAACTGGAAAATTCGAGACATGAATATCCGAACAGAAATACAAGGAATAATTTACAAAGCAGTTTCAACAAGAAAACAGACTCAAAATACTAACGAATAAGTCAAACACTAAAATGAAAATAGGAATCGTATTGTATCCAACTTTTGGCGGAAGTGGCGTAGTTGGCACAGAATTAGGAAAAGCATTGGCGAAAAAAGGCCACCAGATTCACTTTATAACGTATTCGCAGCCGGTCCGACTCGGAAGTTTCAGAGAGAATATTTTTTACCACGAAGTAGCAGTAAGCGATTATCCATTGTTCGAATACCAGCCGTATGAAACGGAATTAACCAGTAAAATGGTAGATGTCGTAAAATATGAACAGTTGGATTTGTTGCACGTTCATTACGCGATTCCCCACGCTTCAGCAGCGTACATGGCAAAACAGATTTTAAAGTCACAAGGAATTGCAATTCCCTACATTACAACGTTGCATGGAACAGATATTACATTGGTTGGAAAAGATCCTTCTTTTGAGCCTGTAATTACTTTTTGCATCAATGAATCCGATGCGGTTACTGCAGTTTCTGAAAGTTTAAAAAGAGATACCTACAAGCATTTTAATACCACAAGAGAAATTCACGTTATTCCAAATTTTATTGTTCCAACGAAAGGAATAAGCAACGCATCAGCGGAAGTGAGACAGAAATATGCCAAAGATGGTGAACGAATTTTATGCCATGTTTCGAATTTCAGAAAAGTCAAACGGGTGGAAGATGTAGTGCAGATTTTTGCAAAAGTTAACCAGCAATTACCATCAAAATTAATACTTGCAGGAGATGGTCCGGAACGCTACGCCGCAGAGCGTTTGGTGCGCGAATTGAAACTATGTGAAAAAGTAATTTTTCTCGGTAAAGTCAGCGATACCGCTCACGTTCTGGAAATTTCAGATCTTTTTCTTTTACCTTCCGAAACAGAAAGCTTTGGCTTAGCGGCATTGGAAGCCATGGCGGTTGGTGTTCCAGTAGTTTCTTCTAATACTGGCGGAATTCCGGAAGTCAACAAACACGGAATCACTGGATTCCTTTCCGATGTTGGAGATATTGAAGATATGGCAAAAAATGCGCTGGAAATACTAACAAATACAGAAACATTGCACAAATTTAAAACCCAAGCTTTGGAAATGTCGCATAAATTTGACCTAGTGAAGATTTTACCCATGTACGAGAAAATTTATTTTGACTTAATAAAGGATGTTTCCAAACACTAATCTTTTCATTTCTCCCATTCAATTTAATGTGTTGAAAATGAAAAACAATTAAATTGATAAATGCTTGTCTAATGAACAAATTAATTCTTGTTTTGTAATTAATACAACACGAAATAACTACTATGAAAAATATATTCCTTTTTTTACTCGTTTTTACTGGCTTTCAAGTATTTTCCCAAACTGGAAAAGTTACCGGAAGGGTTTTTAATACCTTGACAAACGAACCAATTCCATTTGCAAAAGTGATCCTCATCGACCAACAAAAAGGTGCGGTTACTTTGGAAGATGGAACGTTTCAAATTAGTGGAATTAATCCGGGCGTTTATTCCTTCAAGGCAATTGCTTCGGGATTCAATGATTTTATTTACAATGAAATTACGGTAACGAATTCCCGAACGGTTGAACTAAATTTTGCTTTGGAACAAATCATAGTAGATCAAAAAGAAGTCATTGTAAAAGCTACGACTTTTGTAAAAAGAATTGAATCTCCTGTTTCATTAAGAACACTTAATTCAACGGAAATTGAACGACTACCTGGCGCAGGAAGAGATGTAAGTAAAGTTCTACAGGCATTGCCTGGTGTTGCTTCACGTGCAACTTTCCGAAACGACATTATTATTCGTGGTGGCGCGCCGGGCGAAAATAAATTTTATTTAGACGGAATCGAAGTACCGAATATCAATCACTTTGCAACACAAGGAAGCAGTGGCGGACCCGTTGGATTATTGAATGTTAATTTTATTCGGGAAGTAGAATTCTATGCTGGTGCCTTCCCATCCAATCGCGCAAATGGCTTGAGTTCCGTTATTTCCTTCAAGCAAAAAGATGGAAATCCGGATGCTTTGATTACGAATTTCGCATTGGGTTCCAGCGATGCGGCCTTAACATTTGACGGTCCTTTGGGTAAAAAAGCAGATTTCATTTTCTCCGCAAGACGCTCTTACCTTCAATTTTTGTTTGCAGCATTAAAATTACCTTTTTTACCAACCTACAATGATTCACAGTTTAAAGTGAATTTGAAAGTCAACCAAAAAAATAAAGTTACCATTCTTGGCTTAGGTGCTTTGGACGATTTTAAATTGAATAGCGGCGTAAACGATAACATCACCGATGCTGCAACGCGCGAATACAATGAATTTATTCTGGGAAATATTCCAACACAAGATCAGTGGAATTATACGATTGGTGTGAATTGGTTGCATTATTCCAAAAACTCCTATCAAACTTTTATTGCAAGTCGCAACATGCTAAAGAATATTGCTACGCGTTATACCGGAAATGTAGTTTCCGAAGCGAATAAAATATTGGATTATTCTTCCTTCGAGGCAGAAAATAAATTTCGTTTCGAACATTTGTACACGAAAAAAGGATGGAAATTTTTGACAGGATTTGGTTACGAATATGCGCGCTACAACAATGCCACTTTCAACCGGATTTCTGTTCAGGGCGTTCCAGTGGTTGTGGATTTTGAATCCGATTTATTTTTAAGCAAAGGATCTTTGTTTAGCCAATTATCCAAAGGATTTTTATCGGATCGGTTAAATCTTTCCGTTGGTTTGAGAACAGATGTGACAAATTATACTTCTAGTATGATGAATCCGCTGGATCAACTTTCTCCGATGCTTTCTGCGAGTTACCGTTTGACGGAAAAATGGTCGGTCAATGGAAATATTGCTCGTTTCCACCAATTGCCATCGTATACAATTTTAGGGTATAGAAATAGTTTAGGCGAATTGGTAAACAAGAAAAACGAAATTCGATACATCCGTGCAG
>JBIKZR010000007.1:0-15583 GCA_044354635.1 Crocinitomicaceae bacterium
GCCAACTTTTTTCCAAGATTTGATCAATTCTTTTGTGAAATCAAGCGTCGCTTCAGCTGTTTGAACTGCAGGAATGATCTCAACCAATGGCATTAATGGCGCTGGATTAAAGAAATGAATTCCAATTACGCGGGAAGGATTTTGCAATACCGAACCAATAGAAGCGATAGAAAGTGAGGAAGTGTTGCTGGCTAAAACACATTCGTTGGAGACAATCCTTTCTAAATCAGCGAACACCTTGTGTTTTACATCCAACTTCTCTACAATTGCTTCAATAACTAATTTTGCATATTTGAAATCGCGCATATCCGTTGAATAGGAAATTCTTCCCTGTATATTAATCTTTTCATCCTCCGTTAACGTTCCTTTCTCTACCAATCGAGACAATACTTTATCAAGAGAAATCTCTGCCTTTGTTAGCATTTCTTGACTTTGATCCACCAAAACAACTTCACATCCATTTTGCGCTGCAACTTGTGCAATTCCTGCGCCCATTGTTCCGGCTCCCAATATCCCAATTTCCATCTTTATTTCTTTTAATCTATTCGTTCGTATTTGTTAGCTTTTATTCAAATTGCAAAAATCATTCTACGGATTATTTCCCCTTAAATTGAGGTTTTCTTTTTTCTAAAAATGCATTCACTCCCTCTCTAAAATCATACGTCTGCCCAGCCTCTGTTTGTAATTCTTCTTCCAAAGCCAATTGTTGTGTTAGCGTATTGTTGAAACTTGCATTTACAGCTTTTTTCGTTAAACCTAAGCCCCTGGTTGGCAAAGCGGCAATTGTTTCAGAAAAGGATTTTACTTCCGTTTCAAAAGCGTCATCTTCCACCGCTTTATAAATCATATTCATTGCATCTGCTTGTTCCGCCGAAATTTTATCTCCTGTCATCATTAATGCCAATGCCTTTTGGGAACCTACAATTCGCGGTAAAAAGAACGTTCCTCCAGAATCTGGAATCAATCCAATTTTCGAAAAGGCTTGAATAAAACTAGCACTTTTCTTCGCAATTGTAATGTCGCATGCCAAAGCAATATTTGCTCCCGCTCCCGCTGCCACACCATTTACAGCTGCAATAATTGGTTTTTCTATTGCACGAATGCGTTCGATAATTGGATTGTAGTGGTCTTTCACAATCGATTGTAACGCCGGTCCTTCTGGATCCATTGCTTCTGCCAAATCTTGTCCTGCACAAAAAGCTTTTCCTTCTCCAGTGATAACAATCGCTCTCACCTCCTCATTCAACTCTGCTTCATCTAATGCTTTTTGGAGAGAAAATGCCATTGCTTGGTTAAAAGAATTATAGACGAATGGGCGGTTTAATTTGAGTTCACAAACGCCATTTAATATGGTAACAATTATTTCCATGTGTGTAATTTAGGATACGAAGATAAAAACCAAAAATGTAAATCAAAAAAAAATAAGCCTAAGACTTTATATTAAATGATAAACGTCCTTCACGTTTTCAAATCTTTTGATGATATCTTCCCGCAATGATAAAGGAGCTATGATTTCAATTTCGCTGCCATAGGATAATATTGTTCGAATGAATTCCTCTGAAATCAAAATATTTAATTCAAATGTCGTTCGATTCTTCCCTTCTTTCACCCTTCTTTGCGAAACGTGAAAAGGTTGCGATTCAATGTATTTTGCAGCTACATTTACCGCTTTAAAAACGATAATTTCAGGCGTTTTTTTATCGTCTGCCGTAATTCCAATGGCATGTTTAAAATAATTCTCTGGATTAAAATCAGCTGGTTTTTGCGCGCTCTCGCTCGTAACAACCAAATCAGACATGCGATCGAGAGCGTAAGTCATGATATTATTCTTCGTTTGGTCAAATGAGATTACATACCAACGGTTTCTATATTCTTTTAGTAAAAGTGGAATCACCGAGCGGTTTTTTGATTTACCTGTAATAAAACTCGCGTATTCAAAATGTACAACAATACTATTTCTTATTGCTTCAAGCAAATCTGGTAAGAATTGATTTCCGCCTGAAGAAACTGCGACTTCAAATTGCACAAAATGGTTTAAGTCCTTGTCATTTGGATTCGAAGAAATGGAAACTCGGTTTACAATTTTATCAATCGCATTTCCAAATTGTTTGAACATCTCAACATCTCGAAATTGCATTAGTGTATTAGCAGCGAATTTTATCGCACTTAAATCTTCTTCCGTTAATGGAACATCGTTAATTGTAAATTCTGGATCCGTATAATAATAGCCTGCATATCTTTTGCTGTATTTTATTGGCGCATCGTGTTCCATTTTCATGGCAAACATATCTTTTTCAATCGTAGAATCGCAAATATTTGCTCCATCCGTTGACCCAAAGAGCGCTTCTTCGCATGCCTCTCGCAGTTCTTGTTTCGATGGATATTGTTTGTATTTATTCCGAATACAGCGATCTATGATTCGAAATCGAATGAGTGCATTTTTTATGTGGGGCATAGCAACTAGTTATTAATTGGGAACTTAATTCTGAAATCCAAATAAATGGTGCTGTTTTATGGCAGTAACTACTTCCGCTGGAACATCTTCTTCCCAACTTGCAACGTGCGATTTAATTTTGGACAAAACATCATCTGACATGATATGTAAAAGTCGTGAATTATATCCTTCGATTGGTTCCATCTTGTTATTATCCTTTAAATACGTCAACAAACCATTTAAGTGTTTCGGAATACTGAAATTTTGCAAATTATACATATCGCCATTATCTACATTAATTGCAGGGTAAACAAGTAGTTTTACATTGTGCCCAAAACCTCTTCCAAACGCTTCCAATAAACCTCCAGGAAGATTTTCATAATACCGTTCATCAAAAATTGTCTGCAAATTATACACCCCAACGATTACTCCCATCCGCTTGTTTTTAGCAATTGAAGCTAAATAATCCACCATTTTATAATGCTTCAAATAGTTGGAAATCATCACGATATACCCTAAAGAACTCAATATTTCCGCCCGATCCACAAAATCTTTATCTGAAATTTTACCGTCTGCAGTAAGATCTTTCAGCGTCAATTCAAAAACAACACACAATTGATCTTTCGTAACTTCCGCATCCATTAGGAATTGCTTCTTACCCGTTTCAATCATGTCAATATGAACATTAGTTACTGGTCTGAATCGTCCGCGCATCAACAAGATATTTTTCTTGTAAAGTGCCTCGGCAGGCTGCAAAACATTTCCGGTTAAACCGAACATAGTCGCGTCTGTGATTCCTCTTTTTACCAAATTCAAAGCAATAATTCGATTGTCCACATTTTCAAAATCTGGACCTGAAACCCGCATCATATCTATTTCCATGCGATCTCTAGGAAGACGATGCACGAGACTCGTCATAAATTCAGTAAGATCTTGGTGGTGAAAATAACATGCATGAATCAAATTAACGCCTAGTATTCCCAATGCTTCTTGTTGGCCTTTATGGCTATTATCGTGCATTTTTATATGCAGAATAACGTCATTTGGCTTTTGTTCCAGATTCAATTGAAACCGAATTCCTACCCAACCGTGCCCTTGATTTGTCTTATGGTAATTTAAAGATTCAACCGTATTCGAAAAAGCAAAAAATCTACTTTCTTTATATTTTTCGGGTAATCTAAATTTCAATGTTTCATATTCTGTTGTAAGCATCGTGAGCAAACGTTCCTCACAAACGTAGCGGAATGTTTCGCCGTACATAGAATCGGAAACTTTCATGTCGTACGCCGACTGCGTATATGCTATTGTTCCAGAACTTGCTCCGGCCTTGAAAAAATTTGCCGCTACCTCTTGCCCCGCTCCAATTTCGGCAAAACAGCCATAGATATCAGAAGTTAAATTAAGTTTAAGGGCTTTTTCTTCGGTGGTTAATCTTCTTTCGTCAATCATATTTTATGTGTGGGGATTATTTTTTTCCTTTCGGAAAGAATCATTTGGGCTCCTGAAAATTAGGATTATTTATAAAACTATAATCGGTGAGTGTTTCTAGAAATTTCTTTAAAAGCGCCTTTTCCTGCGCATCCAATTGCACACCACCTTGAAAAGCATATTCTATCAAGGGATCAATTGTCGAACTTTGTTGGATTCCACTGGAATAATGTTCAATTACTTCGTCTAAAGTCCCAAATCTACCGTCGTGCATATATGGACCAGTTAACGCAATATTCCGCAAAGTTGGAACTTTGAATTTACCATTATCGTTGCTGTTTCCAGTAACTAATCCTCTTCCCAAATCATTAAATAATGCATCCAATCCGTTGTTGCTGAATTTCTTCACTTGCATCAAAGGTCCGTTGTGGCAATGGAAACAGTCCGCTCCATTTAAACTTTTGAACAAATCATAACCTGCCCATTCTTCTGGGGAAATGGACATTAATATAGCTTGTTCATTAGCTGGTATTGCTAAACTATTTTCATATTTATACATTACATCGTATTTCGAAGATCCCGAAATCATGGTTCGTAAGAATTGAGCTATTGCTTTAGAAACCTTGGTTGAATCGATACCTTCTTCACCAAATGCTTTGAAAAACATATTGCGGTAATTAACATCGGAATTCAACTTGGAAGTTGCATCTTTCCAGGACTGGTGCATTTCAATCGGATTTGGAATAGGTTCTAGAATTTGCTCTTCCAACGATTTTGCTCTTCCGTCCCAGAAAAAAAAGCTCTGCCAACCAAGATTGATGAGCGCCATTGAATTTCTATTTCCCTCTTGGCCATTTATTCCAACGGAATATTTTTTTGGATCGGTGAATGCATTTTCAGCTGAATGGCAGGAAGCACATGAAATAGTATTGTCGCCACTTAATTTTTTCTCGTAAAATAATTTCCTTCCTAACGCAACGCCTTCAACGGTCATCGGGTTATCTGAAGGAATAAGCATATCTGGAAAATGGGAAGGAATCTCTAAAAAATAGGGAGAAGGAGAATAATTTACCTTGTCTTTTCTACAAGATAAAAAAACAGTTATTCCGACAAAAAACAACAATAAATACCTCATTAATAAATACTTATAGCGGATTTAAAATTCTCAATCACTTTTTGACTTAACGTCTCCTGACCCGATGCAGAATGTGAAATGTGTTCCGTTTTTAGATCTATCGTTTGACCATTGTTTTGCAGAAACTTTTGCATATCGAGTTTCAAAGGAAAAACATGTTTATCTGGCGCAACGGAAATCCAATTGATGTTTGTAAAAGAAAGAGGTTGAATCAAATTATCCCCACCAATGTGAAAAACTACAAAATGATTGAAATTTGCTATCCCATCGTTTAAAGTATCTACTTTTGCCTCCACTTTCATAAAGATATATCCTGGATTCCAATCCCAATGCATATCATTTGCAATGGCAATATTAAGTGGATTATCATTTGCAAATGCAGAAGGGTCGGAATGATTATACAAAACATCTACTCCCAAATATCCACTCAAGTCACTAAAATCATTTTTATTTCCTTCTTTTTTAAATACGAAAGTTCCATTTTCACGAAAATCAAATAGAGCAGCGTCACATAGTGTTTTTGAGCCATTTGCACTACTTGTGAAATAACATTTTAAATCTGTAAACTGAACGTCATATCCTTCAGCAGTGGTAAACGTTTCATCGAGAATTAAATCATCCGAACCAAATGTTGGTTGCATGGTGACTTGCAGGTATTCAATTTGCTCGATAGGCGGAGTTACCTTATCTTCCTTGCAAGCGGAAAAAAGGAGTAAAACCGAACTAAAAAAAATGTGTTTTTTCATAATCTATATGAACAAATTTACAAAATCCGTATATATTTTCCTTACTTTTAATCACTTAATTAAAATAATAAAACCGATTAAAAACTTCTCGCTGAAAATGGCATTTCAATCTAACATACCTTTAAAAATACTCAACGCCTCTGCTGGAAGTGGTAAAACGTATAATCTTGTAAAAGAATATATAATTCTGCTCATAAGCGACGAAAAAGATCTTACTCGTTTTTCCCGAATTATAGCGATGACATTTACCAATAAAGCAGCTTTGGAGATGAAAACCCGCATCATTCAAACTTTGGATGAATTGAGTTATCCGCAAATTTACGGGGTAAAATCCATAGAATACGCAGCTTTATTGGGAACAGAATTGGGAATTAATCCGAACGATGCGCACACGCGGGCACTTGGTGTCTTACAGAATATTTTACACCGATACGAGGATTTCTTCGTGATGACGATTGATAAATTTAACTTGAAATTAATTCGGTCATTTAGTCGAGATTTAGATTTACCAAATGATTTTGAGGTGATTTTGAATGAATCGGAGGTAATTGAACAAGTAGTGGATTTATTATTGGATCAACTGGGAAAAGACAATCTTCCAAAATTAACGACTATTGTGTTTGAGTACGCAAAAAACAATCTCGACGAAGGAGAACGTTGGAATTTTAGAGACCAACTAATCGATTTTGGAAGAATTTTAAGTAAAGAACGCGACCAGCCAACCATCGAGAAACTGCTAAAATTAGATTTTTCCATCGAACGGCAAAAGGAATTACGTGCGACCTTACAAGCTGAAAATGAGCAGTTCGTTCTTGCGTGCAAGGCTGTATACGACTTATATATTGGTCTAAATATTTCCATTGATTCACTACCTGGAAAATCTAAAACTTCCGGTCCAATCGAAAAACTTGCAGGAATAAAAAGTTTCACGGAAACTCTTTTTACAGAGGCGTTCCTTAAAAATTGCACTAAAGATCCTGAAAAGGGAAAAGAAGTGCCGCAAGTGCTAAGTTCTGCAATAGTCGATTTAAATACCTACCACAAACAGAAGTCGACAGAAATTTTTGTCCTTAAAGCATTTTTACAGAATTTCTACAACATGGCAATGCTGCAGTACATGGCTGCTTCACTGGAAATCATCAAAAAAGACGAGCAGCTTATTCGAATTTCAGAATTCAACAAATTGATTTCTGATTTGGTTAGAAATGAAGAAGCTCCATTTATATACGAACGTTTAGGAACTCGGTTTCAGCATTTCCTTTTGGATGAATTTCAAGATACTTCGCGTTTACAATGGCTAAACATGGTGCCTTTGGTGCACGAATCTATTTCAAAACTCAACAAAAACTTGATTGTTGGCGATCCAAAACAGTCGATTTACAGATTTAAAAATGGCGTTGCCGAGCAATTCGTAGCATTGCCAAGGATTTTCAATCCAGAGAATGACGCTGTGATTTCCGAGAAATCCAATTATTTCAGCCAAATGGGAAATGTTACCTCTTTAGGAGAAAATTGGCGTTCCTCACCAACGGTTGTGGGTTTTAACAATTCCTTTTTCCCACTTTTAAAGGAGCTTTTGCCGCAAGATGCAAAGGAATTTTACAATTCTATCGAACAAGTAGCCAAGTCAGCATTACCTGGATTGGTAGAGATAATTTCTTCCGAAGAAAAAAAATCAGATCTTGAACTTGTTCCATATATTATTTCTAAAATTCAAGAATGTGAAGAAGATGGATTTCAGCGTGGTGAAATTTGTATTTTGGGAGATAAAAATAAACAGGCAAATTGCTGGGCTGTTGAACTTACGAAAGCAGGATATAAAATTGTTTCCGCTGAATCGTTATTGGTTCAAAACGAAGTAAAAGTAAAGTTGGTAATTTCCTACTTGAAGCGCAGGCTGAACCCTTCTAGTAAAAGTGAAAAGAAACGCTTTGCAGAATTATTTTTCAGAATTCAAAAAGAAAAATCGTTTGAACTCTACCGTACGTATTTCGAAAAAAGGATAAGTTCCTCTGGAAAGGAATTTGTTTTCTTCAACGATGATAAATTTATCACGGAACAATTTAAAGGAAAATCCTCCTTTTTCTGCAAATTTGAAAACTTGTACGATTTGGTGCAGTCCTTTTTTAGAATCATGCAATGGGACGAATTGCAAAACCCGTATTTACATCATTTTGCGGATTTTGCGCACGATTATGAAATTTCAAAAGGGCCAGACATCAAGTCTTTTTTGAATTATTACAACGAGCAAAAATCAAAATTAGCGATTCAATTGCCAGAAAGTGACGATGCCATAAAAATCATGACGATTCACAAATCCAAAGGTTTGGAGTTCCCTGTTGTTATACTTCCGTCGATTAATTTGGAATTGGATTTAATGCCATCCTCCAAGCATTTAATTGAAATTGACGATTTCATTTTATATACAACAGTAAAAAAAGACAGCGCCATCCCTGGAATTGCCAACTTTAAAACAAAGGAAACGCTACAAATTTTAACCGATAAAGTAAACCAATGCTATGTTGCTTTTACGCGACCGATGGAACGCTTGTATGTTGCAAATTACTATGTCTCCAATTCGTTTGGGAAACTGGCGCATTCTTGTTTCGAAAAATCAGCGAATGCAATTATAAATGCAGAAAATGTACTCGTTGCCAAATATGGTGAGCGGTATATGCACACCAAAAAATCGACGAAAGCTGCAGCGCCATTTTTTGAGCCGAAAAGTGTTACCGAGAATCTTTGGTTCCCCGATATTTCTTTGCAAGATATTCCTGATTTAATCGTAAGTGATTATTTATCTAAAGAACAACGCTTTGGGAATCAGTTTCACCTTGCGATGTCGCTCGTTAATACCGAAAATGAATGCACTAAAATCATTCAACAACTGCTGAAAGAGGGCGAATTAGAGCTTGAGTTTAGTAAAGAAATCGAATCCAAGATAGAGGGGATTTTCCAACTAGCCGAATTTCAGGAATTATTCGAAGGTGCTGAGGAAGTATTGAACGAACAATCCATACTTATGGATGAAATTACAACCAAACGACCAGATAAAATTATATTGAAACAAAACGAAACAATTTTATTGGACTATAAAACTGGGATTCCAAAGGAAAAAGACGCGCGACAAATGCGTGAATATATTTCCACGTTGATTGAAATGGAGCTTCCTGCGGTAAAAGGTTTTCTCTTTTACACGCAAACAAATGAATTGATTGCTGTTTAAAAAATTGGTTCTTATTCTTTGAATACTTTCTGAATTAGTGTGTCTTCAACTAGTTCCGGAAGTGTTACTTTTAAACTAGGTTCCATTTCCATTGCCCGCTTAATGGCGAAGATTGCATTTTCATTTCTAGCCCAATTTCTGCGAGCAATTCCATTGTTTACGTCCCAATGCAGCATCATTTTCAATCTGCGATCCGCTTCAATCGTTCCATCCAACAACATTCCAAAACCACCATTTATTACTTCTCCCCAGCCTACTCCACCACCATTGTGAATAGAAACCCAAGTTGCTCCTCGGAAACTATCGCCAATAACATTTTGAATTGCCATATCTGCCGTAAATCGTGAACCGTCATATATATTGGAAGTTTCTCGGTAAGGAGAATCCGTGCCGGAAACATCGTGGTGATCTCGTCCTAATATTATTGGGCCAATTTCCCCTTTTTGAATCGCATTGTTAAACGCTTCAGCAATCAACATTCTTCCTTCGGCATCTGCGTATAAAATCCTTGCTTGCGATCCTACAACTAATTTATTTTCTTGTGCGCCTTTTATCCATTTAATGTTATCCGCCATTTGCTGCTGGATTTCCTCCGGACTTCGTTCCTTCATTTCTTCCAAAACTCGGCATGCAATTTCATCGGTTTTCTTCAAATCTTCTGGTAAGCCCGAAGCACATACCCAACGGAAAGGTCCAAATCCAAAATCAAAACACATCGGCCCCAAAATATCTTGTACATACGATGGATATTTAAAATCAATACCATTTTCCGCCATAATATCTGCACCAGCGCGCGATGCTTCGAGAAGAAAAGCATTCCCGTAATCGAAGAAGTAAGTTCCTTTAGCAGCATGCTTGTTTACAGCTGCTGCATGTCGGACAAGTGTATTTTGAACTTTAGACTTGAACAAATCTGGATTTTCTGCCATCATAGTATTCGATTCTTCAAAAGTCATTCCGACAGGGTAATACCCACCAGCCCAAGGATTATGTAAGGAAGTTTGATCCGAACCCAAGTCGATAAAAATTCCTTCTTGGTCGAATTTCTCCCAAACATCAACAACATTTCCAACGAAAGCAATGGAAACCACCTCCTTATTTTCTTTTGCAACCCGCACACGCTCGCACAAAATATCCAAATCATCTATTAGAACATCAACCCATCCTTGAGAATGCCGTGTATGTGCAGCTTTCGGATTTACTTCTGCTGTGACGGAAATACAACCTGCAATATTTCCAGCTTTTGGTTGCGCACCAGACATTCCGCCTAATCCTGCAGTTAAAAATAATTTTCCTTTGATTGCATTTTCCTCCTTGGAAATTTTCCGTACTGCATTTAACACGGTAATAGTTGTTCCGTGCACAATTCCTTGCGGACCAATGTACATATACGATCCAGCAGTCATTTGACCAAACTGCGTAACGCCGAGCGCATTGAATTTTTCCCAATCATCTGGTTTAGAATAATTTGGAATCATCATGCCATTTGTTACAACTACTCTTGGTGCTTCTTTATGCGAAGGAAATAATCCCATTGGATGACCAGAATACATTACCAACGTTTGGTCATCCGACATTTCTGCAAGATACTTCATTGTCAAACGGTATTGAATCCAATTTTGGAAAACTGCTCCATTTCCACCATACGTAATCAATTCGTGCGGGTGCTGTGCCACTGCGTAATCCAAATTGTTTTGAATCATCAACATGATTGCTTTAGCTTGTATGGATTTCCCTGGATATTCGTCAATTGAGCGCGCAAACATTTTATAATCCGGCCTGTAACGGAACATATAGATTCTACCATACGTAGTCAATTCCTCTAAAAAATCTTCTATAAGTTCTTCATGCTGCTCTTGAGGGAAATAACGCAAAGCATTTCGCAATGCTAATTTCTTTTCATCTAATGATAAAATATCCTTCCGTTTTGGAGCGTGATTGATAGCTGGTTCAAATGCTTTTTTTGCAGGAATGGAAGAGGGAATCCCTTGTAAAATATCTTCTTGAAAATCCAATGGTGTCATATTTGAATATTTTCCGTAAAGTTAAATACATTCTGTTAAAAGAAATCGTTTTAACAAAAAAGCTCGGCCAAAACCGAGCTTTTTATATATTAACTAAAATTAAAATTATTATTTCAGAATATTTATGAATCCATTGAATTCATATTTACCATCGTTGATTAAATCCTTTGCTCGAATAACCCAAGTATAGGTTCCTTGTTGAACAATTTTTCCTCCAAATGTTCCATCCCATCTTGCTGTAATATCATGCGATTCCCAAATTGTTTCTCCCCATCGATTGAAGATTAACAATTCAAAATCATATACATCAACACCTTCCATGTTTATTCCCCAACTTTGGTTATGCTCATCACCATCTGGTGTAAACGCGTTGGGAGCATAAATAATTACTTCCGGCAGAACAATAACAATCTGCGTAAAAGTATCAATACATCCAAATTGTGAGGTTGTAATTAAAGTTACTAAATATTCACCAGTTTCTCCGTCCGGAAACATCGCTTTCAGGTGTTTCAATTCAGAGTAGGATGGTACTGCAGATTCCATGAACCATTGGTAATATTCTCCGTTGATAGAATAATTCGTTAGTTGAATTTCTGTGTTAAACATTGTCGCTGGGTTTGGACTATGTCTAAAATCTGCAACTGGTTTTGGATGGACCGTCAAATAATTGTAAAATGTAGTAGAATCTATACAACCAAATGGAGAAGTAACAACCAACTGAACATCGTAAACCCCTGTCCATATTTCAGCTGTATTAATAACACTTTGATTTACGAACATTTGGCCATCTGAAATTTGCCAGAATAGGTAATCAGACATTGTTGGATCCGTTTCATTTTCCAATGTGAAAATTGCCGGTTCACACTTATTATCCAAATCGACCGAAATTTGAGGAATTGGAAGTGGCGCGAGTGTTACAATCGTTGACATTACCAAAGGAGTTGACTCACAAACATCTGTAACTGTAACCGTATACGTAAGCGCTTGTGGTGGATTTGCCGTTATGGAATTATTCGCACCATTTCCAGTTTGACCGGAACTCCACGTAAATAAAAATGGCGTTCCAATTCCGCCCACAGCATCTGCTGTTAAGATTGTTGGATATCCCGGACAAATAGTTATATCTGGTGAAATTGTTCCAGTTATTGGATTTCTAACAGAAACTAAAATCGAATCAATATTTGAAGGACAACCAAGGTTATTAAAAGCCTGAACTACATAATAGGTATTAGCCAAAGGCGATGCAATCTGAGTGCTTGCAGTTGTTGGGAACAACTCCCAATTGTATATAAAACTCGTTCCTCCTGTTGCGGATGCGGAAAGTAAAGCACTTCCGTTTTGACAAACAAGAGTATCATTACTTACCGATAAAACCACAGCCACTGGATCAACAATAGTAACCGTTGTGCATGCTTGGCATAAATTTGCGTCGCGCACACAAACCGTATACGTTCCAGCACCGAAACCAGTTCCGAGTGGATTATTGCCCCAAGTTACACCATTATCAAAACTATACTGTGTTGCTGCTTGACCTCCTAATAAAATAGTACCATCCAATTCACCTTGACAAGATGTATTTGTTGTGGCTGTAGTAATATTCATTTGTTTAACAAAAATATGCACAGTATCTCTTGCTAATCCGCAAATCGTGCTAGATTCCGTAAAAATAAATGAATACAATCCAGGTTGGTTGACAGTAACAGTTGGACTAAGTGAATTTGTAGCGGGAGAGAATTGCACCGTTGGAGTTGGAGAAATTCCATTCGTAAGATAGGTCCAAAGCTTTGAATTTGTTGGAACAGTGAGCGTTCCTGTCAAACTTATTGGACTTCCAAAACAAACCGTATCGTCTATTCCAGCACTTGGCGTTAAAGGAGGTAAAACTACTACATTTGTTGTTGCTGCAGCAGAACAACCTGTAGCAGTTGAAGCTAAGCTGTAAACACCTGACATTGAAATAGTTGACGCGAGTATTGTCGGGTTCTGTAAAGTTGATGTGAATCCATTTGGCCCAGTCCAACTATAAGTTGTTGCTGTGCCTGCATTTAATTGAATTGTTGCACCTTCACAATAAGGACCAGTATTTGACGCACTAATTCCTCCAGTATATGTTATACTCGTTGAACCAGGGCCAATATTTCCTCCTGGCACACAATTGAAACCTGCTGGTATGAGGCTAGAACCACCGCCACCTGCACCGCCACCATTTGCGCCAGTGCAACAGCCATCATTACCGCCGCCGCCGCCTCCAAAATAGCCACCACCACCACCGCCACCTGATGCCGTAGCCCAAAAGCCTCCATTCCCTCCATTAGTGCCTACACCAGGTGAACCTCCAGGTGGAGTTCCTGCCCAAGGTGTTCCGCCTGCACCAGGACCTGTTTGTGTCCCTGGTGAGCCTCCTGAACCAAAAGAATTACTTCCTGATAAACCAGAGACGCATCCTCCGCTACCACCACAATTAGTAGTTGCGGAGCCACCTCCCATGCCGCCACCGCCGCCTATAACCATATATAAAACACCATTGATGTATACGGCAGTAGCCCCGCCACCGCCAAAAGATGCATCACTTGCTACACCATTTGTAGATAGATAACCATTACCACCAGATCCGTAGGCGCTATATCCGCCTGCTGGGCCTGTTGGCAATCCTCCCAAATCTATTGTAACAACATCACCTTGGTTTAGTGGAATAGTACCAGTAAACAAAGCTCCGGCGCCACCACAAGGACCACCACCTGAGCCACCACCAACTGTAAAATTAGCAAAAGGGACACATGGTGGTACCGTCCACACCTGAGTTGAGCCTGTATAAGGGAAATTTATTGTTGTTTGAGCGATTAAACCTTTATGGAAAGAAGATACTGAAGATAAGATAAGAATAAATAAAGTAAACTTTACATTTTTTAACATCTCTGAATTTTTTTTACAAATTCGTATGCTAATATGTTTTAGATTTTGCATAGTAATAAACTTATATATAGTAATAGCTTTATTTATTTAGACTTGTGATATATTTTTAGACGAAAATTTTATATCATCAGTTGCCTATATATTAGACTAAAGATAATTTTTTGATTCAAAAAAAGCATACATATGAAACTACATTGTTGATTTTTTAACAACTATGTAGTTATTTCATGAAAATTTAAAGTTTTTACCTGGATAAACTGCTGCATCTCCCAATTCTTCTTCAATTCTTAACAACTGATTATATTTGGCCATACGATCACTTCTAGAAGCAGAACCAGTTTTAATTTGCCCTGTATTCAAAGCAACTGCTAAATCGGCAATCGTTGTGTCTTCCGTCTCCCCACTTCTATGGCTCATAACAGAAGTGTATCCATTTCTAGTGGCCAATTGAACAGCTTCAATGGTTTCCGTTAATGAACCAATTTGATTCACCTTTACAAGAATAGAATTGGCAATTCCCTCCTCAATTCCTTTTTGAAGTCGTTTAGTATTGGTAACGAATAAATCATCTCCTACCAATTGGACGCTAGAGCCAAGTTCATTTGTCGCCAATTTCCAGCCGGACCAATCGTCTTCTGCCAAACCATCTTCAATAGAAATAATTGGATATTTCGTACACCATTCTTTATAGAAAGTTACCATTTCTGATGAATTTCTTTCTTCACCTGTAGAACTGAAAATATATTTGCCTTTTTCTTCGTTATAAAATTCAGAAGATGCTGCATCCAAAGCAATAAACATATCTTCACCAGGAATAAATCCGGCTTTTTCGATTGCTTCCAAAACTACTTGAAGTGCCTCCTCATTGGAACCTAAATTTGGAGCAAAACCGCCTTCATCCCCAACATTTGTGGATAATCCTTTTGATTTCAGTACATTTTTCAAATGGTGAAAAACTTCCGTTCCCCATCTGAGACCTTCAGAAAAAGATTCAGCACCAACTGGCATAACCATAAATTCCTGAATATCAATCAAATTATCTGCATGAGAGCCACCATTCAAAATATTCATCATCGGAATTGGCATGGTTACAGCGCCTACACCACCAATATATTTATACAAACTTAAACCAGATTCTTGAGCCGCTGCCTTGGCAACTGCCATAGAAACACCTAATATTGCATTTGCACCAAGCTTTGATTTATTAGCCGTATTATCCATCCGAATCATATGCGTATCAATAGCCTTCTGATCGAAAATATTCATCCCCTTTAGCGCGTCGTTAATTAAGGTATTTACATTATTAACTGCTTCAAGAACTCCTTTACCCAAAAATCTTGTTGAATCGTTATCACGCAATTCAACAGCTTCATGAATTCCAGTTGATGCTCCAGACGGCACCGCTGCTCTACCAATCACTCCGTTTTTTGTAACTATATCGACTTCAATGGTTGGATTTCCTCTTGAATCCAAAATTTGTCTAGCAAATACTTTAACTATATAACTCATAATTTATGTTCATTCATTAGTTGAATAAATTGATCGAATAGGTAGCGAGAATCGTGCGGACCAGCAGATGCTTCGGGATGGTATTGAACAGAAAAAACAGGTTTACCAAGCAATTCAATTCCAGCAATCGTATCGTCATTCAAGTGTTTATGGGTAACAACAACCGAT
>JBIKZR010000171.1:0-4818 GCA_044354635.1 Crocinitomicaceae bacterium
CACTGATATTGGTTGTTTTCTCGCTCATATTCGCTATTAGATGTTAATTCGTGGTAAAGGTAAGTAAACACGATTGATAATTTTTTGCTTTACTGCCAATAATTTGGAATTAACGGGCGATGGGTGTGTTAATTGGAATCCGAGACACTTTATTTCTAGAAAAAATGCAACTTGTTATTTTTCTCCTTCTGAATTTTTAGGTGATCTTATTTTGTTTGAAAATATTTTTTTCTAAACCAAAATGCAAGATTTACTAGGGCGATTAATGCCGGAACTTCTACCAAAGGACCAATTACACCGGCAAATGCCTGGCCACTATTGATCCCAAAAACACCAATCGAAACGGCAATCGCAAGTTCAAAATTATTACCTGTAGCGGTAAATGCGATAGCAGTCGTTTTTGAATAATCCGCACCAAAATACTTTCCTAAAACGAAACTAATGGTAAACATCAGTGCAAAATAAATCACTAATGGAACGGCAATTCTTAGCACATCCATTGGAATCTGAAGGATTAAATCACCTTTCAAATTGAACATAATTAGTATCGTAAACAACAATGCAATTAATGTAATTGGCGAAATTTTTGGGACAAACTTGGTATGGAACCATTCCTCCCCTTTTAGCTGGATGAGCGCATATCGGCTAATGAAACCCAAAACAAAAGGAATTCCCAAATAAATACCAACACTTTCCGCTATTTGGCCAATTTGTATATCGACCTTAAAACCGGAATAACCAAAATATGGCGGCAAAATCGTTAGAAATAAATAGGCATAAAAACTATAAAGAAATACCTGAAAAATACTATTCAATGCAATTAATCCGGCTGCATATTCTCTGTTTCCATCGGCTAAGTCGTTCCAAACGACAACCATCGCAATACAGCGTGCCAAGCCAATTAATATTACGCCAATCATATATTCAGGATAAGCGCCTAGAAAAAACAACGCTAGAAAAAACATCAAAAATGGCCCTACAATCCAATTTAAAATCAGGGAAGCTGCCAATACTTTTGTGTTGCTAAAAACCTGTCCCATCTTGGAATAATTCACCTTCACCAATGGCGGATACAGCATTAAAATCAAACCAATTGCGAGCGGAACATTCGTTGTACCGCTAGAAAAGGAATGGATGAAATTCTGACTGGAAGGAATTAAATAACTAATCGCTACTCCAATTCCCATTGCCAAGAAAATCCAAAGGGTTAAAAAACGATCCAGAAAACCAAGTTTTTTTCGTTCCAATACGGGATTACAATTAGATGCTGACATATTCGGAAATTAATTAGAAATTTTATAAAATAGGTACAAGGATTCTAACGCAATTTGATTGGAGCGTTCTTCGTATTTTTGAGTTTGCAATGCTGTTCCATCAAACTCTTTTGGGTCATCGTACGTTAGTCCAATTCTCAAATCGGCACCCGAAATAAATGGACAATTTTCTTCCGCGTGTGAGCAAGTCAGAATAGCGGCAAAGTTGTTGCTTGGATTGCTTGGAGAATCGAAAACTTTAGAGAAACATTCCAGTGACTGGTTTTCTGAAAACGCAACAGTATAATGTGGATTTGAATTCTCCATTTCTGTAATAATTTTAAAACCAGCGGAACGTAAAGCACCTATCGCATTTGGATGGAATGCAGTTTCCATCGTTCCGCCTGAAAATGTATTAACGAAAGAAACGCCATAAAAACTAGCGGCTACTGCAGCCCAAATTTGTCCAAAAATACTCCTTCTAGAATTGTGGGTGCAGATGTAAACCAAATTTACTGTTTGATTTTCCTCTTTTTTCGAGCGAATATACTTTGCAACTATTTCTAATTGCTTCTTGCGTTCTTCTGGAATTAACCCAAATTGTTTACTTAATGTAACACACTGATTTTTGATTGCTAAAAACATCAAAGATTGAATAAATTAAAATAGTTTAACAGCAACCACCGCCAGGTACGCATGAGGAATCGGACGATTTGCCTAGTTCACCCAAATTAACTTTTAGTTTTTCTTTTGGTATACCGCATGCATCTTCCGCTAAACATGCTGTCAATTTGGAGGTTAACTGAAAACTAGTTCCGTTGTAATCCAATCCAAATTTACCGATTGTTTCTCCTTGGTATTCTACCTCAACTTCCAATTCTAAATCGATTTGTAAGATGCGCTCTGCTAAATCGATAATATTGATTAATTTACTTGGAGATAAACGGTGTTCAAAATCATTTGCCTCCCACAATTGGAAATTTACTACATTTTCCTCTCTTACAACCCCACCGCAATCGATGAATTTCTTGGTAACCTTACCAACTTCCGTAACATGAAAATGCGCTGGAACAAATGATTTGTCTGGCAATTGGAAGTTTACAGCATCCATTCCCATTAGAGCTTGTTGAATTTCTTTTAGTTTCATTTTCTTTTTTTTATGTGTTTTCTAACAACAATCCGATTTAATATTTAAAACGGATGTATTTAATTCCGAAATTTTTGCTGCGAGCTGTCCGAATTCTTCCTGATTAATACAATAGCAGATTGAACTGCCTTCAATAGATCCTTGTATAAGCCCTGCCAATTTTAGCTCCCTCAAATGTTGCGAAACTGTGGCTTGAGAAAGCGGTAATTCGTTCACTATTTCTCCACAAACGCATGTTTTTCTATGTATTAAAAACTCAATAATGGCAATTCGAGCAGGATGAGCCAAGGCTTTCAATTGGTTCGCTAACGCATTTTGATGTTCAGAGAAAAAATCAGATTTCGTGATTCCCATATATATAAAATTACTTAATCGCAATATTACGATAAATAATTGAAATAAAAAAATAAAACTTTTTGATTCAAAAAACATGAAGAGAAGAGAAAAATTTGATGGTTTTAACTTTAATCGGATACTAGTATTTGTTTTTCCTTATTTTTAGTAAAATTTTAAGTTATGAAAATATTGATTTCTACTTTTTTAATAATTATTTCATTATCCGCATTCTCTCAATTAGGCAATACAATGTATGGGCTTGCACGCACTTCGAATCCAGCTGCTGTTTACCTTGCAACGATGGATCCAACAACAGGTATAGCAACGAATATTGGTCAAACTTCGGTTTCATCCTCCATCAATTTAACCGGTGCTGCGTTGAATCCATATAACAATCACTTTTGTTTTTTTGGCGACAACGGACTAAAATCCGTTGATTTATCAACAGGACAAATCAGCAGTACAGCTGTAATCAACAATCCAAATGGAACTGGTTACTTTGATTTATTTCGCTTCAATACATCCGATTCTTTGATGTATGGATTGTCAAGACGAAACGTCACAAATCCACAAACGGGCGGCGTAACTGCAACAATGTATTTAGCTACAATCAATGAATTAACAGGAACAATAACTGAAATTTCACCAAGTTCAATTGGGCAAGGATTCGCATTATCAGGAAGTGCTATAGATCCGCATCAAATGGTTTTCTACTATTCTATTGGCACGCAACTTATTGGATTAGATATGTATAATGGTAGTATTTTTTCAAATCCAACATTATCCTATCCTGATGGTGGACAATACTTCGATAATTTCACCTACAGTTGCGCTGATACTTCTTTATACGGCTTAGTGCGAACAAACTATTATTCTCAAGTTTATGACCCGCAAACAATGTTAACAACCCAGGTTTTTGATTCAGCAGCTGTGCACCTTGGGAAAGTAGATGCAATGACAGGTGAAGTAACTAAAATTAGCAATCAATCAATTGGTGTAACGTCATTTTCATTAAATGGCAGTTCAACGATTGATCCAATCAATATGATTTATTACTTCATCAGTGGATCAGGCAATGGACTTTCGATTTATGGTGTCTCCTTACAAACTGGACTTGTGGTGAGTCAGAACCCAATCAGTAACATGGATGCATTATATTTCGACATGATGCGCATTCAAACGGATTGTTACGAATCGCGTCCAACACGATTAGAAATCTCAGCTGACGTGCAAGATCAAACGTTAACATCAGAAAACGTGCACATTTATCCTAACCCATTTTTAGATCAAGTCACTATATCTAGTGAAACGGAGTTACAAAAAATCGAACTATACCAAGCGAATGGTGTATTGATTTACGTCAATGACATTTCTGGCAAAGAATTCACAGTAGAAACAAGTAAGTTGATCAACGGCATTTATTTCCTTCAAGTCACAAATCCTAAGGGAAAAGAAATCATAAAAATTCTTAAATAGCACAAGATAAAAACGATGGCATGAATAAACTAAAAAACCCATAGTACTATTTCTCCTGTCTGCATTTGGTTTAGTTTTCATAAAACAAGCTTGTCAACCAAATCACTAAAAATAAAAAAATCCACAACTTTCGTTGAGGATTTTTCGTGGTGATGGAGGGAATCGAACCCCCGACACAAGGATTTTCAGTCCTTTGCTCTACCGACTGAGCTACATCACCTAACCGTTATTGTGGGGGCAAAGATAACAACTTAATTTTATCACCAAAGGAAGGAAGTGATTTTTTTTATGAATTCTTCCATTATCTTTGCAGCGATGGTGAAAAAAAATACTGTTTTTGTGGTGGATGCAGGAAATACAGCAGTGAAAATTGGTGTGTTTGAAAATGGTGAATTAATTGAAAATCATCGTTTTGTAAATGATACTATGGCGAAAATATTGGAACTGCAAGAACGTTTTAATTTTCCGCCTTCCATTTTATCCTCTGTGTTAAATTCTGCAGAAACAATTACTTTAATTCAACAGTTTGAGAAATGTCTACTTGTTGACGCTTCCATGACATTCCCAATCCATTTAAATTACAATACGCCAGAAACATTAGGAATA
>JBIKZR010000172.1:0-4790 GCA_044354635.1 Crocinitomicaceae bacterium
AATCAACAGAAATTATATGTTTCCATCGACAAAAAACAACGCGGAGGAAAGGAAGTGACTTTGGTGGAAGGTTTTATCGGATTGGAAGAGGATGTAAAAGAATTGGGGAAATTTCTGAAAAGCAAATGTGGCGTTGGTGGAACTGTAAAGGAGATGGATATTTTAATCCAAGGAAATTTTAGAGATAAAATCACAGATCTTTTGCTGAAAGAGGGGTATTCTGTGAAGAAAAAAGGTGGTTAACTGGTGTTTACAAATTTCAAAAAAAATAAATGGGGTTATTTTACCCTTTAAAATGAAAACAAATTATCTTTGTTGAAATGGAAAAGCAGGTCATTCTTAATAAACGACGTTTCGAATTAACAATTAATCGACTTTGCTATCAGCTTATTGAATCCCATAATGATTTCTCGAACACTGTTTTAATTGGGCTGCAGCCGCGTGGCGTTAATGTCGTTGCTCGCTTAAAATCGCAGTTAGAGAAGATTTTAGGTGAAGAAGTTGTATGCGGAAATCTCGATATTACTTTCTACCGCGATGATTTTCGAAGAAGGGAAAAACCATTGATTCCAAGCGCAACCAATATCGATTTTGTAATTGAAAATAAAAACGTTGTCTTAGTTGACGATGTTTTATTCACCGGTCGAACTATTCGCGCAGGATTAGATGCTTTGCTAGCTTTTGGAAGGCCAAATAAAGTGGAACTCTTGACGCTAATTGATCGCCGTTTTAACAGAGATCTTCCAATTCAAGCAGATTATATCGGTGAATCAGTAGATTCATTGAGCTCGGAGAAAGTATCCGTTGAATGGAAAGAAATAGAAGGAGAAGATAAAGTCGTTTTGTATACACCGGAAAGCAATGAATAATTTAAGTGTAGATCATTTAATAGGAATCAAAGATTTGACGCGAGAAGATATCGAATTGATATTCAGCACAGCAGATAGTTTTAAAGAGGTAATTAACCGTCCAATCAAAAAAGTTCCTTCGCTCCGGGATATTACCATCGCGAATTTATTTTTCGAAAACTCTACGCGAACCCGACTTTCATTTGAATTGGCTGAAAAAAGACTTTCAGCAGATGTCGTAAATTTCAGCGCAGCAAGTAGTTCGGTGAAAAAAGGAGAGACTCTGATTGATACCGTAAATAATATTTTATCCATGAAAGTGGACATGGTGGTGATGCGCCATCCAAATCCAGGTGCAGCTAAGTTCTTATCGGAACGAATTGGAGCAAAGGTTGTAAATGCTGGAGATGGAACACACGAACACCCAACTCAAGCGCTTTTAGATGCTTTTTCTATTCGGGAAGCTTTGGGTTCTGTCGAAGGAAAAAAAGTGGTAATTGTTGGCGATATTTTGCATTCCCGAGTAGCACTTTCAAATATTTATTGCCTGCAAAAATTAGGCGCTGAAGTTATGGTGTGCGGACCAACAACCTTAATCCCTAAGTATATTAGTGAATTAGGAGTAAAAGTGGAACACAATTTAAGAAAAGCGCTCGAGTGGTGCGATGTTGCAAACATGCTGCGCATACAACTGGAGCGACAAGAAATAAAATATTTTCCATCGTTGCGAGAATATTCCATGCAATTTGGATTGAATAAAGAATTACTGGATTCTTTGCCGAAAGAAATTATCATTATGCATCCAGGTCCTATTAATCGCGGGGTTGAAATTACGAGCGATGTTGCAGATTCGAAACAATCTATAATTTTGCAGCAAGTTGAAAATGGAGTAGCAATTAGAATGGCGGTAATTTATCTGCTCGCTTCGAAAATTGAACGGTGAGAATTGAACTCAATAAATTTAATTACATTTGAATAAACACAATATAGACAATGCTATGAACTTCGAGACTATTCAAAACAAGAATGAGGCAATTGTAAAATCTAATGTATCCAAGTTAGACGCTTCCAATGCTTCTGAACTAAAGTCTGAATTAATTTTATTGAATAAAAACGGTGTCAATAATGTCATTATGGATTTGAGCGCAACAAAATATTGCGACTCTTCCGGTCTGAGTGCTATTCTTTCCGCAAATCGCCTGTGCAAAGATTCAAATGGTCGTTTTATACTTTGTGGTTTACAGTCAAATGTATTCAAGTTAATCCAGATTTCTCAATTAGACCAAGTTTTAGCTATTACAGCGAGTAAAGAAGAAGCGCTTGAGGCATTGCATTCGTGAACTTTGAAGTAACAATTCTCGGAAGTGGCGCTGCTATTCCAACGCTTAGAAGAAATCCAACCTCCCAATATGTTGTATGTAACGACCGACATATTTTAATCGATTGTGGAGAAGGGACGCAAATGCAACTCCGAAAGTTCGGAATAAAATTCCAACGTATTTCTCATATTCTAATTTCCCATTTACACGGCGATCATTTTTTTGGTTTGGCTGGTTTATTAAGTACGATGCATTTGATGGGACGAGACAAAGGCATTACTATTTATGGTCCGGAAATGCTAGACAAACTGATTCGAAGCCAATTGGAAGCTGGCGGTGCAAGATTGGATTTTGAGTTGGTTTTTATCCCACTGACTGGAAAAGATTCTAAATTGATTTTTGAAGATAACGTGATAGAAATTCATACGTTTCCGCTCAAACATAGAATCCCAACGAATGGCTTTTTGATTAAAGAAAAAATAAAAGAAAGACCTTTGATTTCCGAAGCGATAAAAGGATCTGGATTGAAGTTGGAGCATTTGCCACGATTGAAAAAAGGTGAAAATGTAACACTGGAATCGGGTGAAATTATGGATTTTGAAGATTTCACTTTACCGCCAAAACCTAGTTTTTCTTACGCTTTTTGCTCTGATACGTGTTATTGGGAAACCATTGTTCCTCACATAAAAAACGCAACTGTTTTGTACCACGAAGCAACATTTATTGAAAAGGATTCTGAAAGAGCCAAAGCAACATTCCATACAACGGCAGCTCAGGCTGCAAAAATTGCGACCCAAGCAAATGTGCACAAATTACTACTTGGACATTTAAGTGCGCGCTACGAAAAGCCAGATGCACATCTTGCTGAATCCAGTGCTGTTTTTCCAAATTCCGAGGTGGTCGAAGATGGACGAAGTTATCCAATTTCCCGCTAGGTCTTTTTCAACCTTCAATCGTTCAAAAGTCCTAATAACTTGCTGTTTAACATTGCGCTACTCTTGTTATTTTTGTTTGTTACGCACCAATGTGAAATAAATGGCTGAAAATCAATATACGGAAGACAATATACGTTCGCTGGACTGGAAGGAGCATATTCGTCTGCGTCCCGGTATGTATATTGGGAAACTCGGCGATGGCGCTGCTGCAGACGATGGAATTTATATTCTTGTGAAGGAAGTTGTGGATAATTGTATCGATGAGTTCGTTATGGGAAATGGCAAACGCGTCGATATAAAAGTGAAAGACGGTAAGGTTATTGTGCGCGATTACGGTCGTGGAATTCCATTGGGAAAAGTAATTGACTGTGTTTCGCAAATTAATACCGGAGGGAAATACGATTCTAAAGCATTTAAAAAATCGGTCGGACTGAATGGGGTCGGAACAAAAGCTGTAAATGCACTTTCTGCTCATTTTATGGTGTATTCTGTTCGCGAAGGACAAAAAAAACAAGCCACTTTTGTGCGTGGTGAATTAATCGAGGATTCCCCAATAACGGCAACGGATGAACAAAACGGAACCTACGTTGAGTTTATTCCGGATGATGTTATTTTTAAAAAATACGCTTTTAAAACGGCGTACCTGGATAAAATGATGTGGAATTATTGCTACCTAAACAGAGGCTTAGCAATGTATTACAACGGAGAAAAATTCCAGTCCAAAGATGGGTTGAAAGACTTACTTGAAAATAATATGGATGGCGATCCGCTTTATCCAATTATTCACCTGGAAGGCGATGATATTGAAGTTGCTTTCACACATGGAAGAACATATGGAGAGGATTATTATTCTTTCGTGAACGGACAACATACAACACAAGGTGGAACGCACCAAAGCGCTTTCAGAGAATCCGTGGCGAAAGTAATCCGAGATTTTTACAATAAAAACTACGAAGCATCCGATATTCGCCAATCCATTGTTGCTGCAATTGCAGTAAAGGTAATTGAACCGGTATTTGAATCCCAAACCAAAACAAAACTTGGATCGCAGGAAATTGAACCGGACGGTAAATCTATGCGGGCATTTATCAACGATTTCCTGAAAGATAAACTGGACAATTATTTACACCGAAATCCAGATGTTGCGGAATTAATCGAACGAAAAATTAAGCAATCTGAGCGGGAACGCAAAGAATTATCGGGTATACGAAAAATTGCACGTGATCGTGCGAAAAAAGCAAATCTGCACAATAAAAAACTACGGGATTGCCGCTCGCATCTAACGGATTTGAAAGATGAACGTCGCGAACAAACAACTTTATTCATTACCGAGGGAGATTCTGCAAGTGGATCCATCACAAAATCCAGAGATGTAAATACGCAAGCTGTTTTCTCTTTGCGTGGAAAGCCTCTAAACTGTTATGGTTTAACGAAGAAAATTGTCTACGAAAACGAGGAATTCAATCTACTGCAAGCAGCGCTGGATATTGAAGAAGACATGGATAATTTGCGTTTCAATAATATTGTAATTGCAACAGATGCCGATGTGGATGGCATGCATATTCGTATGTTGTTATTGACTTTCTTCTTGCAATTTTTCCCAGATTTAGTAAAGCGAAACCATGTGTACGTTTTGCAAACACCACTTTTCAGAGTGAGAAACAAGAAAAAAACAATCTATTGTTATT
>JBIKZR010000008.1:0-15314 GCA_044354635.1 Crocinitomicaceae bacterium
AGTTCAGCTGATTTGCAAGCCAATATTAGCGCAACAAGTATTTGTATCACGGATTCCGTTCTTTTATGGGCGGATTATCTAGGAAATGATCCGACTGTAGCACTTTCGTGGCTGAACTGTCCAAATTGTGACGCAACTTCTCCTATGTATGAAACACCTTTTCAAAACACAAACTATATACTAGCAGGAACAAATTCGTGTGGAAGTGTTATATACGATACCGTTTCTGTAATCTTAAATCCTTTACCGATTGTGGAGTTAATCCCGGTTATGGGAGAAATTTGTCCTGGAGAATTTGTAACATTCACAGCAACGGGCGTGAATTCTTCAAGCTGGGACTATCTCTGGGACTTTGGAGATGGTCAAACAAGTAATTCCATGCAACCAAATCACCAATATACTACAAGTGGAACATTTTTGATTTCCCTGACTGTGACGGATCTAAATGGCTGCGTCACTAATATGGCCGAAGAATCTCAGGTAATTGTAAATCCGCGCGCTTCGGCAGAATTCAGTTCCTCTTCCCTTTCGGAAAGCACGTTGGATCCAACGTTTTATTTTTATAATTCTTCTTCGGATGCGTCGGAATTTGTCTGGGATTTTGGGGATGGATTTAGCAGTGTGCTTGAAAATCCAAACCATACTTACGCGAATTTTGGAGCATTCATTGTGCAACTTATTGCAACGAATAGCTATAATTGTCCGGATTCCACGACCATTCAAATTGAAATTGAGCCATCCTATAACGTGTATGTCCCGAATTCATTTAGTCCGGAAGGAGATAAACACAACCCAACATTTTATGCCCAAGGGTATGGAATTTTAGACAAAGATTTCTCCCTACTTATTTTTGACCGGTGGGGAGAAATTGTTTTTGAATCGCACGACATTGCAGATGTTTGGGACGGAAGAACAAAAAAAGGCGAACAAGCGCAAGATGGAACGTACACTTGGGTCATTTATTTTAGGGATTTAACCGAACAAAAATACCGCAAAGAAGGACATGTGAGTATTATAAAATAGTTTACTAAAAAAGGATAGTCGCTGTCCTTTTTTTATACTTAATTATATACCATGGTAAATAGTTTGACGGAATACACTATCTTTGTAAAAAAAATAGCTTTGAAGTTTACTCATTATAAACTTTGAACATTTAAAATAGGTTAATATGAAAACAATTTTCCATTCTGCAGCATCCAGAGGAAGCGCAAACCATGGCTGGCTAAACGCAAAGCATTCCTTTAGTTTTGCAAGTTGGTACAATCCTGATCGGGTTAACTTTGGAGCTTTGCGCGTCCTAAATGATGACATTGTCGCTGCTGGAGGAGGTTTTGGAACACATCCGCACGACAACATGGAAATCATTACTATTCCTCTTTCTGGTTCTTTGAAACACAAGGACAGCATGGGGAATAGTTCGGTTGTTAAGACGGGAGAAATTCAAGTGATGAGCGCAGGAACGGGAATTCAACACAGTGAATTTAATCCAAGCAACCAAGAGGAACTGAAATTATTTCAAATTTGGATTTTTCCAAACAAACGGAATGTTGTACCGCGTTACGACCAATTTGTTATTAATTATGCACTAGCGAAGAATAATTTTCTTCAATTGGTCAGTCCAAATAAATCGGATGAAGGAACGTGGGTGCATCAAAATGCCTGGATCCATTTGGCTCAAATCGAAGAAGGAAAGAAAATTTCACGGAAATTAAACCATCCCGGAAATGGCATTTATTTTATGGTAATCGATGGGACATTTCAGATTGGTGAACATACTTTAGAACAAAAGGACGCATTGGGTGTTTGGGAAACAGACTCCATTGAGATAATTGCCTTGAATGCTGGAAGAATCCTAGCGATTGAAATACCAATGGAGTTTGACTAAAAAAATATAACCATACAATAGATAAAATGAGAACACTAGAAAACCTGAATTGGCGCTATGCGACAAAAAAATTCGATGCAACAAAAAAGATTTCAGACACAGATTTAAACACATTACTAGAAGTAATAAGGCTTGCTCCATCTTCTTACGGTTTGCAGCCGTTGAAGATTCTAGTTATTGAAAACAAAGAAATTCGCGAAAAACTTAAAGAGAAATCCTGGAAGCAAGCACAAGTAACAGATGCTTCTCACTTACTTGTACTTTGTTCTTATTTGAAGTTCGAGGAGAAACACATCAGCGATCACACTGAAAATACTGCTTCCATAAGAGAAATGGATGCTGCGCTTTTAAAAGGATACGGTGATTTCATGAAAAATGCAATTGGAAATTTATCCGATGAACAGCAAAAAAACTGGAATAGCAAGCAAACGTATATTGCACTTGGTCACTTGTTAGATGCATGTGCGGAAATGCGAATCGATTCTGTACCGATGGAAGGATTTGATCCAGCTGGATACGATGAAATATTGAATTTAACTGCTCAAAATTTGCATGCGAGTTTGGTTTGCCCTATTGGGTATCGTTCGGAGGAAGATGCAACGCAGCACCAGAAAAAAGTTAGAAAAGACCTGCAATCACTAGTTGAATTTATAAAATAAAAAAAACACCACGATTGCACTCTTGTAATCGTGGTGTTTATCTTTTGAAGCGCTACTAATCTTATTTTTGAGAATCCTTTTTTATATCAAACCAATCGATCTTTCGGGAGAAATACATGGTAACTCCAAGAATAATGAAAATTCCAATACTTCCGAAAATTAGTGCATAATCCTGCATTTGAATAATCACAAATATGAAAGCGTATAATAGCGTTAAAATGGAGGAAGTCATTGCGCCAAGTTGCCAAGAATGCAAGATGGATTTGGCATAGAAGTAAATCATTCCAATGGTCATCGCAGCGGCAAGTAAATACGCTAAATCAAATTGAATTTGTTCACTAAACGCCAACATTAAAACATAAAATAAGACCAAAGCAATACCAACCAAAATATATTGAATAGGATGAATCAACACACGGTTTAAAATTTCCACAAAAAAGAATACCAAATACGTCAGGATAATAAATAGCATGGCATATTTTGCCACACGCATGGATTTTTGGTACACATCAACCGGTAATTTCATATCCACTCCAAAAGCGGTGTGTTCCAAAGACGATCGATCTCCAATCCATTCCTGCGGGAAATTTCGGTTCAAATTCAAGACCTTCCAATTTGCTGTAAATCCATCATCGGTTACATTTCGCGTATGCGGCAAAAATTCCCCGCCAAAACTTGGATCTTTCCAATTGGATTTCAGATTAACTTTGGTTTCCTTTCCTACCGGTATAAAAGACAGCTCTTGGCTTCCCTTTAAATCCAATTTACACGCCATTTTAAGTTTACCATTCTGATTGCTCAGCGGAACATTAACATGCAAACCTTTGTCCATCACATCGTTGGAAGGAACACCGGGATTGCATACGTACATCGAATCGTTGAGATTGATTTTAACTTGTTCCGACAAACCTTTCAGATCACTGATTCCAATAGACAAAAAGGCTTTGTCCAACTCCATTTGTTCCGCCGGAACCGGTAACTTATCCAAGTGAAAACTACCAAAACTTGCGTTAATTTTCAACTGACTTTTGTAAACTATTACTTCAAACAGACCTCTTTTTCTTTTTTCAGGCTTAATTTCGCCATCAATAACTAATTCGTCCGGCAAAACATGGAACAACTGCGTTTCCGTAATCCGCTCGCTTCGTCCTGTTTTCTGATCTGTAACCATTTTGTACCGTTTAAACGGAATGGATAAAACAGGACCAAGAATTGTTTGTTCCTCCGCATGTTTGGAACTAACCTCTTCTATAGCTTCCTCTTGCCGAAGCATTCGCTCCTCGATAAGGTCTTGCACCATAACTGCGGGAATAATCAATACTAGGATCAAAACAAAGATCACCAGCATTTTGAAAAATACATTTTGAAATAGGTCTTTCATAGAAACTTTTTAAATTTATTAACACAAACGCTAGATTTTTGAAACAGTATATCTTCCTCTGTTTTTTAACATTATTTAGGAGAAAACCTGCTTTAAATCTAGGTTAAAATCGTGGTAATTGCAGCACAATAGTTGCCTCACTTGTTTTACACTTCAGAAAATATAAACCCGCTGGAAAATTATGTAAATCAATGACGATTGTATTTTCTTCTTTTCCACTTATCGTATTCTGCAAAACCAAACCTTTTGAGTCTACTAATTCAAAACCGACGATTTTCATGTCTTTTGTGCCGGTTAGTTGAAATTTCCCCTCTCCAAATGATTTTAACAAGAAGTCAGATTCTGTTTCTTCCGAAATCGAAAGTGGATCAATTACTATTTCTATAGAAAGTGTGTCTGAGCCGCATTCACTTCCTGCAATCAAGGAAACGGTATAGGTCCCACTTGCTAAATATTCGTAAACTGGATCTGTAGCATAGGAAATATTTCCATCTCCGAAATCCCACAAATAGGTACTACTTCTCCAACTTTCATTTTGAAAAGTCAGGATTGCGCCATTTTGTTCCAAAGTGAAATCCGCAATGGAAATAGCTTCCTTTTTCCGCAAATGCCACGTGTCTATGCTATCCAAGACACACAAGGCTGCTGCTGCTTGTAAAATTTCCGCTGTAACCGCATTTACGCCTCCAAAATAGCTTGCTCCAACCGGAGATTTTCGAAACAAGGAAGCGTAAAATGTACATGCAGCCAAATACGTTCCTTCCACGCTCGGATGCGATCCATCCGGAGAATATAAATTAATTGTTGGATACGTATCCCGAACATATTTCCATGCAACGCCAACTGGAGCGGTACTCGCTTGCGCAGAATCAGAAAATCGAACGTAAGCATTGCGCAATCGTTCATTCATTTTGTTGAAAGTATTGATGGAATCCCATTGTAAATCGCCATTCTGCCTTCCCCAAGTCATGAAATAAACCGCCTGTGAGCAATAATTGTTGGCGTAAATACTATCCGCAAGAGAAACAGCTGGCGGAAGTGTCGCAGAATTAACTTGTGAAGTAGGAAAACTCGGTTCTTGACTTTGTCCTTGTAAAACAACAAAATCCCAAGGTCTTGCCTGAATTTTAGCATGCGTTAGTGGATCAACCAAATGGTTTTGAAAAGTATATCCCCCATTCAATTTCGAATCATACGTTACGATATCTCCCAAGGAATTGGTTAAATTGGAAAAAACGGTTGGCAGATCATTAACTTGCGTATAACTGTTTCCAATAAATAATACCGAAATACTGTCCTGAGAAAAAACGGAAACGGTGCAAAGCGTGCATAAAAAAAGGGCGATTTTCATTTTTTAATGTCTATTAGATTAAACAATTAGAATTATTTTCAGATACAAAGTTACGCTTAGTTTCAATTTTAAGCCTACTTTTATGTAGTGATTTTTACGAGTAGCTTCTCATAGATTATTTAATACTAACAAGATGCGTAGTTCAATACTTTCAAGTATATTTCTCTTCCTTCTAATTACTAGTGCTAAGGCACAATTCAATTTTGAACATTCTGATTCGATTGAAGTGAAAAATGGAACCCAAACTCTAGATCTTGCTTGGGCTGGCGGATTAAGTTACGCTCAGTTTTCGGATATTGACTTTGATTTTGATGGGGATTTGGATCTTTTTGTTTTCGACCGAAGCAGCGACAATATCCGTATTTTTTTGCAGGTTGAAATTAATGGTATTAAACAGTATAAAGTCCAGCAAAACGCACACTTATTTTTCCCGCAGGATATACGTTACCGTGCCACTGCGAAGGATTACGATAACGATGGCAGAAACGATCTTTTTGTTTACGGGATTGGTGGAATCAAAGTATATCGAAATGTTGGCGATGCAAGCAACGGTTTACAATGGGTTTTGGCAAAAAATCTATTGTACTCGGATTATTCCGGAGCGCAATATAATTTGTACGTAAGTTCCGCGGATATTCCAGCAATTGTAGACGTGGATGGTGATAGCGATTTGGATATCCTTACATTTCATATTGGCGGTGAACACATGCAATACCACCAAAATCAGAGCATGGAACTTTATGGAACAGCAGATTCCTTGGTTTTTGTTTTGAAAAATGAATGTTGGGGCGGATTCCGAGAAGATATAAATACAAGTAGCGTTTATTTAAATGATCAAACCTTGCCTTGCACCACTGGAAATGTAACCAATCCGGAATTACCAGAAGATACAGGTTCATTTACGAAACCCACGGAGACTATGCCGAAACATTCGGGCTCGACCGTTCTAGCAATTGACATGGACAATTCGGGCGTGCTAGATCTTATTTTAGGCGATGTTTCCTATCCAAACCTAAATCTATTGATTAATAGTGGAAGTTCGCCCAATACGAATTCGTTAATGGTTAGCTCCGACAATTCTTTTCCTGCTAATTCGCAGCCTGTCAACATTCATTTATTTCCCGCTTCGTTTTATGTAGATGTCGATTTTGATGGAAAAAAAGATTTGATTGTTGGTGCAAATGCAAAAAACATCTCCGAAAATGAAACAAGTATTCAGTATTACAAGAATTTTGGGAGTAACACATTACCCGTTTTTATTTACCAGACAAATGCCTTTCTACAAAATGAAATGATTGAGCATGGAATGGGAACAATTCCAGTGTTTTTTGATTTCGATCAGGACGGACTAGAAGATCTCTTTGTTTCCAACTTTTATAGATATAAGCCAACTCTAAACAAAGAAAGCAGCATTGCATATTATAAAAATACAGGAACTGCTATAAATCCAATTTACACTTTCATTGATGCAGATTTTTTAAATTTAAGTCAGTCTACCTTTGGTTTGCGCATGGTTCCTACTTTCGGTGATTTGGATAGCGATGGCGACAAAGATTTACTGCTTGGATTGGAGAATGGAACACTTGTATATTTTCAAAATACCAGCAGTGCACCACCAGCAATGACTTTTGCTGCGCCAATTCCTAATTTCACAGACAACTTGGGAAACACAATTTCTTCCGGTCAATATGCTTCCCCACAATTGTTTGATTTAAATGAAGACGGACTTTTGGATTTAATTATCGGCAAGAAAACAGGTGAACTACTTTACTATCAGAATATCGGCACAGCTGCTGTTCCAAGTTTTGAACTAACGAACAGCCTACTTGGTAATATTGATATTGCAACAACTTCACCAGATGGTTTTCCACACCCACATTTTTTTAAACACAACGACACACTTTCGCTTTTTCTAGGCGGAATTGATGGGAAACTGCACTATTACACGGACATTGAGTCCAATATCAGCGTAGGAAACAGTTTCTCGTTGGTATCTGCCAATTTTCTGGATCTTAAAGGTGGTGCCTACAGTTCATTTTGGGTAAACGACCCAGACAACGACGGATTATTGAATCTATTCGTTGGACAAGATCTCGGTGGACTTTTCCATTTGGAAGTGGATACAAATAGTAATGCTGACCTATCAGAACTGCAAAAACCAAACGAAATTACGCTTTACCCTAATCCAACGACAGGATTGATTACAGTATTTACAGGCGAAATTGGTACTACGAACTATAAAATAACAGACATTACTGGAAAACAAATTTTAGCAGAACGTATTTACACTGCAACTTTCCAAATCGATATTTCGGAGCAATCCGCAGGAATATATTTACTAGTAGTAGAGACTGAAAATGGGAATTTTTCCGTTAATCGAATCTTGAAAAAGTAGAAAGTGCTAAAATTAGAGGGAGAAGACAGTATATAGTTATTCCTTGAATGTGTGTATCGTTTCCAAAAATCGATTGGAATCCGAAAAGCTTCTGCTTGGCTCGTTTTTATAAATACCGAACAAAGTTGATCCGCTGCCCGACATTGCAGCGTAGATTGCTCCTTCAGCATACAATTTTGCTTTTATTTCAGCTAAAATAGGATGGTTCAAAAAAGCATTAATTTCAAACGTGTTTTGTAGGTTATTTTTCCAATTTTCAATTGGCGATTCCACGATTTCTTTGACCGATAAGCCTTCCGTTTGAAAAGATATTCCCGAATACGCTTCCTTTGTACCGATATGAATTCCAGGATTTACAACCTTAATAAAATATCCCTTCAAACAAAGATTACTTTCCGTCAAGACTTCCCCTCTTCCGCCTGCAAATTGCGCTTCGTTTTTAATAAAAAATGGGCAATCGCTTCCAAGTTCTGCCGCAAACGCTTCCAACTGTGGAATTGGAATCTTCAAATCAAATAGATTATTCAAGCCTTTTAACACGTATGCCGCATCCGAAGATCCACCGCCAAGTCCAGCGCCCATTGGAATTTCCTTCCGTAAATGAATGTAAACAGGTGGAATGGAAAAGTTTCTCTCCAAAATAGAATATGCCTTTACACACAGATTATTTTCGGTAGGACCAGGAATTACCAAACCGGTTTGTTGAAAAGAAAAAGAGGCTGCTGGCAATAATTCCAACAC
The DNA here is from genome assembly GCA_044354635.1 of Crocinitomicaceae bacterium. Taxonomy (GTDB): domain Bacteria; phylum Bacteroidota; class Bacteroidia; order Flavobacteriales_D; family Crocinitomicaceae; genus M0103. Next base: position 8,413 of record JBIKZR010000008.1, read on the forward strand.
ATCTACCAATGGTATAGGCAGCATGCAGGTATCGATCTGATGGAAGCCATCTTCCCGCTTAAACAAGACGTTTAAACCGAGATTAATCTTAGCTGGTGGAAATAATATCATACTACAAAAGTAGAAGAACTAAACTATTTTCGTAACTTTCGCACCTCAAAATAATGAATTATGGCAGTTTACTTAGATTTTGAAGAACCACTTAAGGCTCTGGAAGAACAGATCGAACAAACCAAAGAAATTGGTGCGAGTACAGAAATTGATATGTCTGATAAGATAAATGAGCTAAAACACGTGTTGGAAGAAAAGACGAAAGAAATTTTTTCCGGTTTGACACCATGGCAACGTGTGCAATTATCGCGACATCCAGATAGACCATATACGCTTGCATATATTAATGCGATAACAAACGGAGAATTTCAAGAATTGCATGGCGACCGTAGCGTTAAAGATGATAAAGCAATGATTGGTGGTTTTGGCTCTGTTGACGGCGAAACAGTCATGTTTATTGGCCAACAAAAAGGAATAAATACTAAAATGCGCCAGTTTCGTAATTTTGGGATGCCAAATCCTGAAGGTTACCGCAAAGCATTACGCTTGATGAAAATGGCAGAAAAATTCAATAAACCAATCGTTACATTTATAGATACTCCAGGAGCTTTTCCAGGATTGGAAGCAGAAGAACGCGGACAAGGTGAAGCAATCGGGCGAAATATCTATGAAATGATGCGCTTGAAAGTTCCTGTAATCTGCATAATAATTGGAGAAGGAGCATCTGGCGGAGCATTAGGAATTGGTGTTGGAGATAAAGTTGTGATGCTGGAAAATACATGGTATTCCGTTATTTCACCTGAATCTTGTTCGTCCATTTTATGGCGTTCATGGGATTTCAAAGAAAAAGCTGCAGATGCACTTAAATTGACTTCCGTTGACATGAAAAATAATGGTTTGGTAGACGAAGTAATCATGGAGCCTTTAAATGGTGCGCATAGAAACCAAGAAGAAATGTTCGGTATCGTAAAAAGCTACATTAAAAATTCCATTTCTGAATTGAAAGGAATCGATGCGGCACAGCGAATTGAGGATAGAATTGAAAAATTCAATAAAATGGGCGTCTGGAAATAAATTTTAATTTTTTCAATACACGAATCGTGCTTTTGAAGTAACATCTTTTTTGTTTCAAAAGCACGATTTTTTTCGTTTAATCGATTTCTTAAAAACCTATACCGCTGCTATTTACTCAAAAAAAGCACCAAAACAGCGTAAGTATTTGAGAAATAATTGAAGCCAAATTCAGAAAAAATCTTTGGAAAAATGGCAACTCTAATTTCGAGTCAGAATAAAAATTATATTTGCTCTTTAAATTACTTTAAAAAACACTATTTAACTTACTTTTTAGCTAACTTTGAGCGCTTTTCGTTTTACTATTAATTAGATGCTTTATATGTCAAGAATTTATCTTGTTGTTTTTTCCTTACTTTTTTCCTTTGCACTTCAAGCGCAAGTTTCTAAAATAGTTACAGGAAAACTTATCGACCAAAAAACCAAATATGCCGTTGAAGAAGTTTCGTTAGCCCTTAAAAATACAGCTACGAAAGCAACTTTTGTCTCTGAAACGGACGATGACGGAAAATTTGCATTTAAAAATATTCCACTCGGAAACTATGAATTACATGTCACGGACAAAGACTACAACGACATCGTGCAAAAAGTAGAATTAAACGAAGACCACCTTTCAAATTTCACATTTGGAACGCCCATTACAGTTGGCTTAAAAGTTTCTTGGTTGTTTAATTGGGGAGACAGAAAAATCAAAACAAAAAGCGGAAAAATTTACGTTCAGGAACACTTCTGGTCGCATTTGTTAGGGAAAATTATCCTTGGAATTTATGGGTTGTGTTTATTACTTGTTTTCTTTTATAGCGTTCTACAATTATCATTGGCACTTGCTTATGTAAAAAACAGACGTAAAAAAACAGTAGATACAAAGCCAATTTTCGATCCCGCAACAACTCCAAAAGTAACGATTCAACTTCCGATGTATAATGAATTGTATGTTGCGGAGCGCATTATTGAAACGATTTCAAATTTTGATTATCCATCAGATAAACTCCAAATTCAAGTTTTGGACGATTCAACGGATGAAACAAAAGATGTGATTGCTAAAAAAGTTGCAGAAGTTGCGGCGAGAGGCATCAATATTCAACACATTCACCGCGTAGACCGAACCGGTTATAAAGCAGGTGCATTAGATGCCGCAATGGATCGCGTAGAAGGTGATTTTATCGCAATATTCGATGCTGACTTTATTCCAGATCCAGATTTCCTGCAAAAAACAATGCCTTATTTCCAAGACGAAAAAATTGGAGTTGTTCAAACCCGTTGGGGACACATTAATAAAGATTACTCCATTTTAACTGAATTACAGGCTTTTGGATTGAATGGTCACTTTGCAATTGAACAAGGCGGAAGAAATTCAGCAGGACATTTTATCAACTTCAACGGAACTGGCGGGATTTGGAGAAAAAATTGCATTGAAGAAGCTGGTGGTTGGGAACACGATACGTTGACCGAAGATTTAGATTTAAGCTACAGAGCGCAGATAAAAGGATGGAAATTCAAATATCTAGAGGATGTAATTGCACCGGCAGAATTACCAATCACCATGTCGGCATTGAAAAGCCAACAGCATCGGTGGATGAAAGGTGGAGCAGAATGTTTCGTCAAAATGTGGAAAAAATTATTATTTGCAAAAGGAGTTAAACTTAGCGACCGCGTGCATGGCTTATCCCATTTATTCAACTCTTCTGTTTTTGTTTTTATTCTAATAATTTCTATGCTTAGCTTGGTGGTATTACACATCAAGGATAGTTTTTCAGATTTGAATTACGTACTACAATACATGGGCGTTTTTATTGTCAGCACCATTTTTCTAATGTACTATTATTGGAATGCATACAGAGACAAAACGGCTAACACGTTTGCTTCATTCATTCGTTTTATTGGTCGTTTCGTTCAGTTCCTGGTTGTTTCCATGGGATTATCACTGAGCAATACAGTAGCGGTAATTGAAGGCTATTTGGGCATTAAAAGTTCTTTTGTTCGAACACCAAAATTCAATGTTTTGGTGAAAAGCGAATTCAAAGGAAATAAATACGATAAGAAAAGTTTGTCCATCATTAATATTGCAGAAGGAATTTTAATGGTAACGTTCGGTTTCACTGCTATTAATAGAATTGCCTTTGGTGATTTAGGAATGGCTCCATTCCACTTGATGTTAGCTTGCGGTTATGGTGTGATCTTTTTCTCAACCTTGAAAGAAAATAGGAATAGCGCTCATTAAAAATTAAAATAGGTTAAAAGTAAAGCAGTTAATTTTAATTAGCTGCTTTCTTTTTTTTCTTTGGAACAGGATCGTGGCCATGTCCGCCATACGGATGACAGGAACCAATTCGCTTTAATCCGAGCCATGTTCCCTTGATTGGCCCCCAAACTTTTACTGCTTCAATCATATAACTGGAACAGGTTGGTGTGTATCTGCAAGAAGCTGGGAAAATTGGCGAAATTATCCACTGGTATATTCGAACCAGAAAGATTATCGGGAAACCAAAAAACCGTTTCAATATATCCATACGCAAATTTAAGTTTAAACAATTGGAGTAAATCTATTTAAATGTTAATTTTTCGCCGAAGCCTTTTAAATGAGTACTATAATTTGTACCTTCAAGAACTGTTATTCTTTTATTTATGCGAATCCAATTATTACTTGCGACTCTCCTCGCTCCAATTTCTTTATTTTCACAGCCGGAAAAATCATGGGATCATGAAAAAATTGAGGTGTACGAAAATCAGTCTCTGAGCACTTTAATGCATGCCGAAACAATCTTTGAAGATAGATGGGATTTACTTCCGCAACCGCAATTTTGGAAACAGATTATGCAATTATCGCCCGACACATGTTTAATAAATTGTGCATCCAATCGCGTCGTGCTAAAAAAAATGGCAATCAAAGAATGGTCGAAACAAACGGAGCTTCAAAAAGACATGTTCAAGGATAGTATCAAGAAAATGTATGGTTTGGATCCAAGCGAGCAGATTTTTGTTACAACCGGCAAGAATGATTTTTACAAATTCAAAGAAGTTTATCCAAGCCTCTCAAAAGGAGTGGAAGCATTTGAACAGTATGGAATTGATCCTTGGTATGCTCAAGCAATTTTATTGATTGAAAGTCCAGGTCAATTAAAAAAATCTGTCGCAGGAGCTTACGGCGCTTTCCAATTAATGCCCGGTGTAGCAAGAGCAGCAGGATTAACTGTAAATAGTTCTGTGGATGAACGTAAAAACTTCGAAAGATCTGCATATGGCGCAGCACGATTACTAAGTCGCGTTTGCATTCCAGAAGCAAAAAAAATATTACAAGCCCATAATTTATCCTTCGACGAGTCAGACCTTTGGTTTCGATTATTTGTTCTACACGTATACCACGCTGGAGCGATGAACGTAAGTGCAGTGGTTCGAAAAATAAATCCAATTGCTGGAAACCAGGAATTAATCACAAAAATGTGGGTTACTAGCGCTGCCGATTTTGGAAACAATTCTCAGAATTACACCCAATTAGCTTTAGCATCCCAGCTTATTTTAAACGATCTAGTTTACGAGCACTGCGAAGAAATATTTGATTGTTCCCCAGTAAATTAAGTTTTAGAAATTTTAAAAGCACAAAAAGCCCAGGAAATTATCCCGGGCCCTACTATATTTTGTTTTTTTACTTCCGTAGACTAAACAGCTATTTTGCTGATTTTTTGTGACAGGTCCACAACCAAGAGATCCACGATTTGTTTCAACACATTTTCTTTTCCATTTTTTACCCGAATTAGAAGTTTACTGCCATGCTCATCCATTTCAAATGTCACATATTTAATGAGGTAAATTAATTTTTGTTCATCCTCTAATTCAAATGATGTTAAATCTACCCCTTCAAAATTTACAAATGCCGTTATTCCCTTTTTTCCAAATACCTCACAACCTTTCGGAACGTCGATATTTTCGCCAGGTATTGGAACGTACTTCAAAGAGCTAAATGCAGACAATCCCTTTTTATTCAGTTCCACTTTTGCCATTCCGATGGAAAGTAGGCTTTGAAAACCTTCCGCTAACGTTCGCCCATTATTGCCCAAACCTACAAATAAGTTAAAATCAGACAATCCTTCCTGCGCATTCGGTTCACCCACCATTACACCTGCTAATTGTCCATTGATCAATCCGGCCAAACCAGCATCTCCACCCATTGCCAAAGCCATTTGGAATTCTCCACCCATAATTTCCGCAAAATCTTTTAGCGTATTTGGCGAATATTCATCCATAAAGGCCTGCAATTTTTTCATGTCAATATTCATAGACAAACCTAACGTTGGCTTTCCGGTGCCCAGATTGGAAATTATACTAGAAGTTGCGTCCGATTTAAAAAATAATTTAGACTGTAATGTTTTTGAAAAAAGATTCTTTGTCTCCAATACTGCTGCGCCATTGTCAAAAGAAATGGTGGTTTGAATATATGAATCCGTGACCATATCCTTTAGTTTTTTTTGTTTCTCCTCGCTCAAATCGCTTAAGTCAGTGGCAGAAGTAGTATATAAATTGGATATATTCATACCAATTACTAAATCGCTTTGAACAGAAAGAATTTTATCCATTTTCCCTCCTGAAACATCCTGCTTAACTTTATCAAATGTTTGGGTTAACAATTTCTCCCCATCAAAATCCTCTTTTTTAGAAATTAAAACAGCCAAATTATTTCGGATGCCAAGGCTGATATCACCACTTTGAAAAAACTGAAAATCGCCTGATGTATTTAAATCAAAGCCTTGCTGGGTTAATTTTTTAACTAATGAATCTGCATTGACTACTTCAAGAAAAACGTAACTTGTTGTGGGCACTCCATCCTCAAGCAAAGGTCCTTCCAACGCAAAATACACTGGTGTTTTCCTATTTAAAATACCCTGATAAGCCTTCAATTCAGCATCTAAAATGACCCCTAATTTTGGAATAGATTTATATTCCGATTTGTTCAACATCGAATTTAAATCCGCCTTACCAAATACAATGATTGATTCGTTTTCTGCTAAAAAAGCAGATACATACTCTTTTAAGGGACGGTTATCTTGATTTCCGCCACAAGAGAACAAAAACGCCATTAAAACTAAACATCCTAGTATCTTTTTCATATCCAATAAGTTAAATTAATTTGTATTAATAAAATAGTAAACACCACTAATAATCAAAATTTCATAAAATAAAAATCATTCATCTATGGCAATAAATATGCCAAGTTCACTACATTTGATAATGCATTTAATGGAACCCTTTTATTCTTGGAGAAATTATTATATCGCTTCAGAAGACCCATCTTCGCCATTCTACGGCAGAGAATATAGCGAGTTTGAATTCAATAATACAGTCTATAATTTTTACCTTCATCCCCAATGGGATACAATCGATTCGTCTACGCTTTTCATAAAAATCCTATTTGTAGAGTATGACGAGCAGTATGCGATTATTGAAATGATTGGTGAATGGAATGACGCCATTGAAAACGACATCATGATTTTTAAACGGAATATCATTGAGCCAATGATGGAAGAAGGAATAAATAAATTTATCTTAGTCGGTGAAAATGTACTTAATTTCCATTATTCAGATGATTGTTATTATGAAGAATGGTTTGAGGAAGTAGAAGAAGGATGGATTGCACTTGTTAATTTTCAGGAGCACGTAATTCGTGAATTTGAGCGCATTCACGTTGATCAATACTTTGTGATGGGTGGTGAATTAGAGGAAATTGAATGGAGAACCTATCAACCGCATCATCTTTTCAAACGGGTTAGTGACTTAGTCATGAATCG
>JBIKZR010000173.1:0-4763 GCA_044354635.1 Crocinitomicaceae bacterium
CGATTCCAGACCAAAGTCAAAAGTATCCAATGGTGGATAGGAAAAAACCACCTTTCCATCGCCAATAGCACACAATGCATCAAATGAAATATTATAGTGTACACACAACTTTTTTACTTCCTGAATGGTGAGTGCTGTTTCGTTTCGCAATCTTCTGTATACGGCGTCTGAGCTAATACTCAGGATATCTGAAAGCACATTTCCTAAGGAATCTTCACCCGCATTTTTTTGCTTGATAAGCTGGAATAAAGTAGTTTGAATATCTTGCTTCATCTTCTGTTAATAGACTATAAATGTATCTTTTTTTAGGAGATAGACAAAAATTCTGAATTCTGAATTCTGAATTCCAAATTTTTATGTATTTTTGCACCCTTATATTCAATTATTTATAAATCGGGGTTTCGCACCCCACATTGTAAAAACAATTATGGCAACTAGAATTAGATTGCAAAGACATGGTAAGAAAGGAAAAGCTTTCTTCCACATTGTAGCTGCAGACAGCAGATCTAAAAGAGATGGTAAATTCATCGAAAAATTAGGAATCTACAACCCACACACAAATCCAGCAACAATTGACATCAATTTTGATCGTACATTAAGTTGGGTGCAAGTTGGTGCTGAAATGTCAGACACAGCGCGTGCTATTTTATCCTACAAAGGTGTTTTACACAAAAATCACTTATTGAATGGTGTGAAAAAAGGCGCGTTAACTGCAGATGATGTTGAAACTAAATTTGCTCAATGGCTTGCAGATAAAGATTCTAAAATCACAGGTAAAAAAGACGGATTGGCTAAAAACGAAGCGGCGGATAAAGCAGCGCGTATGAAAGCAGAAGTTTTGGCAAATGAAACAAGAGCGAAAGCTGTTGAATTGAAAAATGCTCCTGTAGTAGAAGAAGATATTGCTGAAGAAGCGCCAGTTGCTGAAGAGGCAATGGAAGAAACTCCAATTGCTGAAGAAGCAATGGAAGAAACTCCTGTTGCTGAAGAATCTCCAGTTACCGAAGAGGTAGCAGTGGAAGAAACTCCAGAAACTGCAGTGGAAGAAGCTCCAGTAGCAGAAACACCAGCGGAAGAAGCAGGTGAAGAAGAAAAAACAGCAGAGTAAAAATTAGCATTGAATGAATAAAGCAGATTGCTTTCATTTGGGATATGTAGCGAAACTTCACGGATTTAAAGGTGAAGTTTCGCTGTTTTTAGACGTTACGAATCCCGAAGATTACGAAACGTTGGATGCCTTGTTTATTGAAATAAACGGGCAATTATCGCCTTTTTTTATTCAGGAATTTAAATTAAAGAACAAAGGTTTCGCAGCAGTGAAATTTGAGGGTGTCAATTCTGAAAATGAAGCGAGAATACTTCTTAGAAAAAACCTATTTCTTCCAGCTCAAATTCTTCCGCCATTGTCCGGTAAAAATTTCTACGACCACGAAGTAGTTGGATTTACCGTCATCGATGAAAGTTTTGGCGAAGTTGGAATTATCGAAACAATCATCGATTTGCAGGTAAATCCCTTGATTCAAATTATGAACGGCTCCAAGGAAGTTCTTGTTCCATTGATTGAAGGAATCGTGCAAAATGTGGATCGCAAGAAAAAAACAATGACAATAAAAGCGCCTCCGGGTCTAATCGAATTGTACCTTTCCTAAATTTCAGAGTAAACATCTTTTATTACTGTAATTCATTTTTTTTCATGTCCGTTTTTCAGTTCAAATATTTTTTTGTTAATCAAAGTCGATCCGCATTAAAAGTTGGAACGGACGCAATGGTTTTGGGAACGCTAATATCTGCAGATCACAAACGAGTTGGTTTGGATATTGGAAGTGGAACAGGCGTTTTAAGTATGATGGTTGCACAAAAAAATCCTGAAATTAGAATAGACGCAGTGGAGCTAGAACTCGAGAGCTACAGCGATTGCACCGAAAATTTTACTAATTCCCCATGGCGCAAACGCTTGAATGCTATATCCTTGGATTTTTTGGAAATGCAAACGGAGAAGAAATACGATCTTATTTTTACTAATCCGCCATTTTTTGAAAATAGCCAGGAAAATATAGAAAAGGCTAAAACGATGGCCAGACACACAAAATCTTTGCCCTTGGATTTGTTGTTTGAGAAAGCAACGAAAATGTTAGATACAGCTGGATCTTTTTGGATTATTTTACCGTTTTCTGCAGAAAAAAGAGCAATTCAACTTGCTAATTCTATTGGTTTGATTCTAATTGACAAATTTATAATCGAGGGAAAACCTGCACAGGCAGTTCGTATTGTGTTCCATTTTCAACATGCTAAAAACGATAAAATAGTGCATGTAAACACGGATACTTTCCTAATACGAAATGCCGATAATTCGTATTCTGATCAATACAAGGAAGCAACAGCTGAATTTCACAACAGAGAAGTTTAGGTTGGTGCTAAAACACTCAATTCTAACTAATAAAGTTTATAAATAAGCGGTTTTTCTACCGTTAAATCGACTTTAAAATTGCCAAAATTTCCTCTTGTATTGCGCAGCCAGCATTTTTATTATACCATTCCTGCAAGGCGATTTTTTGCATTTCAAAGGAAGCATTTTCCGCTTTTAACTGGTCAAAGATAACCTGACTTTCAGCAGGTCTTGGACCCCAAGTGAAAATATCTGCTCCAGCTTCATTACGTGCAATTAATTTCGGAATTGATTTACTACCATTGGTTAAATAGGATTCAATTTCAGATTTTTCGCTATCCCGCAATTGAATTTTTAAGGTAATGTTTGGATTTAATTCAGCCAACTTCGCAAGGAAAGGAACGTTGTGCGCAGCATCTCCACACCAAGGCTCTGTAATGACAATCCAGGTCTGTTTTTTAGTTATTGACTGAACAGTCAATTTTAACTCTTCTGCAATTTCTCCTTTTTTTACCCATCGGTTTTGACGAGAAAGATTCAGCTTTACATATTCTACAAAATGGGAATCGTCGTATGGTTTGTCATTTGTTTCTCCTGCGAGTATTGCGTCAAACAATTTTTGGTAGTCTGAAAATGTCATGGATAGTATTTTTTGTAAAGTTAGACAATTCAAAAAAAAGACACTTAATTTTATTATGAAATTATTCTACTAATTAACACTTTTGTTAAACCAATAATTTTTTGGTTTAACAATTTTTTAATAATTTATTAATGCTAAAAACGAGGGAATTTTAAGCGGAAAATTATTAAGCGGAAAATTAATTTGCATTCTTTTTAAAACAATCCTAGATTTTTTATGGTAAACCGGAAACGAAAAGATAAATTTGCACTAAAATTTTTAAGGCAGTAGTAGTGTTTTAAAGTTGGTTGGGATTAAATTAAGTTTAATTCATTGATAATAAATAAGTTAAAATAGTTGGGAAAATGAAATCAACAACAATTGATTACTTACCGATATTGCTTCAAGTATTTGTCGTTGGCGGATTTGTGGTATTTGTGTTATTTATTACCCAATTTTTATCACCACGACTAAAATCTAAAAAGAAAGATGCCAATTGGGAATGCGGAATCGAAGGGCAAGGAGATGCGCGGTTTCCAGTTTCGATTCGGTATTTTATGACCGCTATTTTGTTCGTGCTTTTCGACGTGGAAGTTATCTTTTTCTATCCTTACGCAATAAATTTCAAAGCCTTAGAACTAGAAGGACTTTTAGCTGTTATTCTTTTCGTAGCCTTTTTCTTAATTGGCTTTTTATATGTACTTAAAAAAGGAGCATTAGAATGGGAAAAATAGAAGATGTTAATGTAATTAATGGAGAAGGGTTCCAACTTTCCAACTTGGAGAAAGTTGTTGCAAGTGCTCGCGCAAATTCTATGTGGCCGCTTCCTTTCGCAACGTCTTGTTGTGGAATTGAATATATGGCAACGATGGGTTCTAATTACGATTTAGCTCGTTTTGGAATGGAAAGAATGTCTTTTTCACCAAGACAAGCAGATTTATTAATCGTTGCTGGAACTATTTCCAAAAAGTTAGGGCCTATTTTAAAACAAGTCTACGAACAAATGTCGGAGCCGAAATGGGTTCTTGCTGTTGGTGCTTGTGCATCTTCGGGTGGCATTTTCGACACATACAGCGTTTTACAAGGAATCGATAGAATTATTCCGGTAGATGTTTACGTTCCAGGATGTCCTCCTAGACCAGAGCAAATAATTGATGGAATAATGAAAATTCACGAGCTCGTGAAGCATGAATCTCTGAGAAGACGCGATTCTGAAGAATACAAAGCAATGCTGCACAGTTATAATATTGAGATTGATGCAAAGTAAATTGTCAAATACGGCAGTATCAGATGCACTAAAAGCGGAATTTGGCGCAGCGATTTTAAGCAGTGAAACACCGTATGATTTCTTGACGGTAGAAGTAGATCCATCTAAAATGCACGCTGTAATCATTTGGTTGAAGAAAGAAGAATCCTTGGATATTTCCTTTCTGACAAATATTGGTGGTGTGCATTATCCAGAACAAACGGATAGAGAGTTTGCAGTTGTTTACCACTTGCAAAGTATGTTCAACAATTTTCGGATTAGATTAAAAGCGTATGTTCCTCTTCAAAATCCGGAAATAGATTCTATTGTAGATATTTACGCCGGCGCGAATTGGATGGAACGCGAAACATTTGATTTTTATGGTATTCTATTCAAAGGGCATCCGAATTTGATTCGCATTCTCAATGAAGATTCCATGGATTACCACCCAATGCGGAAAGAATACCATTTGGAAGATGCGACAAGAGAAGATAAAGACGACCGATTCTTCG
>JBIKZR010000174.1:0-4753 GCA_044354635.1 Crocinitomicaceae bacterium
ATTGGCGGCGCTGGGGTTTACAATGGTGCTTTGTCTTCGAAAACATTGTGGGAAATTGCCAATAGAGTTGCGGGTATTAACGAAACAATTGTTTCCGATGGTCGCTCTCCGTATGAGATTTCGTGGGCAGAAGTTAAAAAAACTTTAGCTGAAGCAATGTTTGAACGCAAATTCCAATACTCCTGCCACATAAAATTATTACAAACGGAAACCATGCAGAAACTGCTGCATTACGAGCGTGGAAATGCAACTTTGCTTTCAAAAAACGAGGTGATGATTTCGCATGAGGGCGAAGATAATATCATTTATGGTGAAAATATTATTCTTGCTACCGGCAGCCGTCCGAGGAAGGTTCCGACTATTTTAGTAGATGAAAAAACGATTCTCACCAGCGATGGAATTGAGCAAATTGAGGATTACCCCAAAAGTCTGGTAATCGTTGGAGCGGGTGTTATTGGGTGCGAATACGCTACGATTTTTGCAAATTTCGGGAAAACAAAAGTGTATATTATAGACCGACAAGAACGAATTTTACCTTTTGAAGATGAAGATATTTCAAAATTAGTAGCTTCTAACTTTAGAAATAAAGGCGTTGTGATTCACTCCAATGCACAATTAGAGCGCATGGAAACCATCGATGGGGAGGTAGAATACGAATTGTCCTACCCAGATGGAAAACGTGAAATTATTCGCGTTGATAAAGCGTTGTTATCCATTGGAAGAATTCCAAATATTGAAAATTTAGGATTGGAAAATGCCGGTATCTTGTTATCGAAACGAGGTATTCATATTGGCGATGAAGACACGCGCACGAATATTCCCAATATTTATGCGGTTGGAGACGTTTCTGGGAGAATCGCCTTGGTAAATATGGGTGAAATTGAAGGTCGGCATGCGGTAGAAAAAATGTTTGGAAATAAAGTGGAACCATTAAGTTACGATGCCATTTGTACAATCATGTTTTTAAATCCGGAAGTGGCAGCAGTTGGGTTAAATGAGCAGCAATGCGTTGAAAAAAATATACCGGTAAAAGTAGTTAAAGTGGACTATTCGGTGATTTCTCGTGCAATTGCGATGCGAAAAACGCAAGGTTTTTTCAAGATAATTGTAACGAACGACAAAGACATGCACATTGTAGGCATGCGTGCAGTTGGAGAGCATGCTTCTTCCGCAATTCAGGCAGTTGGTTTGCTTATGAAATTGCACATGCCAATTGAAGTTCTATCCGAATTGATTCATCCCCATCCATCGATTGTGGAAGGGATTCAGGAATGTGTTAGAATGTTGTTGAATAAATCAATCTTTAAATCTTCCGTATTCAAGGATAAATTAGCGTGCTATTCGCTAGTAGATGGAGTAAAAACACCTTTGGAACGTTTGTAAAACGTTCTGCAAAGCAATATAAACCAATATATGTTCCAAAGAAAAGAATTTATTTTCCTTTTAATTCCATTGCTTTCAAGGTATTGATCATCAAGGAAGCGATAGTCATAGGTCCCACTCCTCCTGGAACCGGTGTGATAAATGAACACTTTTTGGAAACTTCCTCAAAATTCACATCGCCTTTCAAGCGCCAACCTCTCGCACGCGAAGCATCTTCCACACGTGTTGTTCCAACATCAATAACTACTGCGCCTTCCTTTACCATATCGGCACTAACAAAATCCGGTTGTCCAATTGCAGCAATCAAAATATCCGCCGAAAGACAAATTTCACGAATGTTCTTCGTTCGGCTATGCGCTAACGTTACGGTACAATTTCCGGGATTTGCATTTCTCCCAAGCATAATACTCAGCGGCGTACCTACAATGTTGCTTCGACCAAGAATCACGCAATTTTTACCTTCTGTTTCAATTTTATTGCGTTTCAATAACTCCAAAATTCCTGCTGGAGTTGCCGGGAGAAATCCAGGCAAATTCAGTACCATGTTTCCCAGATTTACCGGATGAAAACCATCCACATCTTTCTTAGGATCAATAGCTTGAGTTATTTTCATTTCGTCGATATGCGGAGGAAGCGGCAATTGAACGATGAAACCATCAATTGATCTATCTTCGTTCAAGGCTTGCACTTTTGCCAGCAATATTTCTTCAGGAACAGAATCATCGTAGCGAATCAGCGTACTTTCAAATCCAATTTGATCACATGCTTTGACTTTAGCGCCAACATAGGTAAGCGAGCCGCCATCGTTTCCAACAAGAATTGCGGCCAAATGCGGTATTTTTTTTCCGTTTTTCTTTCGCTCCTGCACTGCCTCTGCAAGTTCTTTCCTGATTTCATCTGCCGTAGCTTTTCCGTCTAATATGTGCATCTGCGCTATTTTAGGCAAAGATACATTTGTCCGCTCGGATTTGAAAGAAACAACTACTTTCTTTTGAAAAAAGTTCTACCTTTAAAGCCTAAAAAAACCAAAAATGAAGAAACTATTAATGTATATTTTTACCAGTTTAACATTGGCAATTTCTGCACAAACGAAAACGGTTGAAGGAGTAGAATTTGGTCTGGACGGATTCGTTGGCGCATCCACATTGGGCGGTTCCTTTGGCGTAGGTCCAAAAATCGGACTTCGTTTTAATGAGAATTTAATTTTGGGACCTTCATTTAGAATGCAAAGAACCTGGTCTAATAATATCGGACAAAAATTTGGCTACACGATTTTTGGTGGTGGAATGTTTTTACATGGCCGTTATAAAAACGTTTTATTTGGCGGCTTTGAATTTGAAATGTTAAAAAGTCCGATTAGTTATACCGTGGTTAATCCCTCTAAAAACTGGATTCCAAGTTTATTTATTTGCGGGGGATTTTCGAAAGAATTCAACCAAATTGTTCGATTAAATGTAGGAGTTTACTACGATGTGATCAACCATGTGAATAGTCCGTTTAGACAAGCCTATTTTGTAAAAGTAACCAATGAGGTGGGGCAAGTCGTGAAATATATTCCTATGATTTATAGAATTTCATTCTATTTCCCAATTGGGAGAAAAGACAAAGATTCAAAGTCAAAAACCACTGAAGAATTAGAAGAATCGGAATATTAAATTTAGCTTAATTTTAAGTTCAAAAAAAAACGGAAATCAATTGATCTCCGTTTTTTTTATGTTAACTAATTTCTTAGAATCCTTGTCCTTGCTGTGGCATTGCTTGTTGTGGTGGCTCTGGTTTCACAAAACTACCTGCTTTTGCATAATCCACTAATTCGATTACGAAACACAAGGACTCGCGTCCCATTTGCTCGCCATACGCTAATTGCCAAGGAATGTAAACGCGGTATTTACCACCTTTTTTCATCTTTGGCAACACATACGTCCAGCCAGGAATTACGCCGCCTTCAAGCTTTAAAGCAACAGCATCTTTGGTTCCTTTTTGTTTTTTCATTTCGTACGAACTTTGCACCGTATCTCCAGTTGCAGAAGTTAGAATATATTCCACTTTCACATCGTCCGTTGCACTTGGGCTGCCGCCTTTTCCTTCTGAAATAACCTGCAAAACAATCCCATTGTCAAATACTTGTGCACCGGAGATTTTTTTAGCTTGATCCATCATGATTTTGCCATTCTTCACGTTCAATGTCTTGATGAAATCCTGAATCATTTTTTGCTTATTTTCTTCCGAAATAAGTGTGTCTTTTTTCAATAAGCCATGTCGAAAACCAATATTCACCATTTTCAGGTCTATCATTTCTAGACTTTTCATTTGTTTCATATCTTGGTAAAATGCGTATGCAGTTAATTTACCAAGACATTGTGCGCCTTGTTTAGCGTACGTTGAATCAAAATCCTGAAAGTTGGGGCCAAATAATTGTGTTAATGTAGCTTCGCAATCGTCTGGTTTATTGTTGTTCATGTTTTCAGAAAAACCTTTCGCTATTTCTGCCATATCTAGACGATCTATATTTGGATCTTGCGTTCCAACAATCGTTTTTGCATTCATTGCACCTAGAACGTAGGAAAGTTTGTCTTTTTCTGAAACCAGATTTACAACCTCTTCCTCTTGTTCCGTTTTATTTCCACAACTCATCATAAGCAGTGGAAGGATAATAAAAATCATTTTTTTCATTAGGAAATAGCTAAAAGTTCAACATCAAAAATCAAGGCGCTATATGGTTTTATTGGACCTCCTGGATGCGGATTTGCGCCATACGCTAATTCTTGTGGGATGTACAATCTATATTTTGAACCAACCGGCATTAATTGCAAAGCTTCTGTCCATCCTGGAATTACTTGGTGAACGCCAAAAGTTGCAGGTTGATTTCGTTCCACCGAACTATCGAAAACAGTTCCGTCGATTAATGTACCGTGGTAATGCACTGAAACCGTATCTGTTGCTGCAGGTTTCGCACCTTCGCCTGGCGTTATAACTTCGAACTGAAGACCCGAGTCTGTTGTATGAATGCCAGTTTTCATTTTATTTTCGTGTAAAAATGCTTCGCCTAATTCTCTGTTTTGGCCAAATTTAGCTTCCCCAGCATTTTGCAAGTAATTTTGTATGATTGTATTTGCCATTTCCGGCGTATACTTTGGTTCTTTCCCTTCGAAAGCATCGGCAATTGCTTCTGCTAAAACCTCCGGAGAAATCCCGTCTAAATCTTGCTGCATCAAGCTTCCTGCAATACTCATTCCAACGCAGTAGCTTACTGCTTTAATTTCTTCTGTCATTTGTGTAATTTTTACGCAAAAATAAGCAGAAAAGTTGAGCTGTTAAAACAACCCGACTTTCTTCTCGTTAATTAAATTTATTTTAGTGCTTTGTGAAA
>JBIKZR010000175.1:0-4698 GCA_044354635.1 Crocinitomicaceae bacterium
GGTTTTTTACTACCTAACCAAACCGAATGGAATGAAAAAGGAATCCAAACACTGGAAATAATCCACGATAAAAGTGGGAATTCCACGAAGAAAATATGGACAGATGCCGGAATTTTAATCGAGGAAACGAGTTGGAACGAACAAACGAAAATCAATAGCTATACGAAATGCTGGTATCCAAGTGGGAATTTAAAATCGGTTTTAGATAACCGCATAAACGCAGACACAAACTACATCGAATACTATGAAAATGGTGTTTTGGCAAAAGTTAATGCGAAAGAGAAACATGGAGATACGCTGCGAACTTCCCGCAAGGAATGGAATTCCACAGCGATTTTAACCCTTGAAATCAGTAACCTCACCGCCCCAGAATCCAACGTGTTCTCCCTGCGTTCGTATTACAATTCCGGAAAACTAGAACATTCCATTTTGGATAAAAACAAAGAGCGTATAGAAGAATTTTTTCATTCAAACGGGACAAAAAAGATCGTTTTTAACACCACAGACGGCTTGTTAAACGGCAATTTCCAGCGGATGGATTCAACGGGAATCGTGCGCGAGGATGCGGATTACGCCAACGGATTAAGGCATGGAATCTATAAAAAGTATTCGGATAAAGGCGTGCTTGTTTTAGAGCAGAAATATGAACACGCTTGTTTGGACCCTGCAAAAAAAAACCTGCGTACAGCGCCAGTATCGAAACTTCAAGAACTTTCCAACGAGGAAAAGAAAGTAGTTTTAGCACAAGCGTACACGTGTTTAAATAGTGCTAATTCCGAAGCAAAAAAATTGATTTTTTCGCAAGAAGAAATAGATTCGATGGCGCAGCGCATTCTGTGGTTGAAAGAATTCTGGAACGCGAATAGTGTTTTTCCATTGGACGAGAATAATGCCAAATTGCCAAAAATCGAATTCAGATTACCCGTTTATTATTTTAAAGGTGCAGATCTTGGCGACACTTCTGTGCAAGCGGTGAAAGATTTCGTGCGCCTTTTTGCCAAATTAGGATGGCAGTATCCAACAAAGATGTTAGTGGTGGACGGCGTGTATGTTTTCGCTTACGAAGATTCTAATTTTTATTCCGATATCTTTTGGAACAAACATTTTTCCTACTACTTCCAGAATGGATTGGCATTTATTGCGCAGCAAGGAACAATAAACGCTGACGTTGAGTATGGATTTAATAAAAGACGCAAGATGCCAACTAGCCTACAAATTTACCGAAAAACTTCCTGCGTATTTGAAGCGAATTTGGGGCAAACTAGCGCAAATTTCCGTTTCTTGATTTACGACGATGGAAGTGTGGAATTCTACAACCAATCCCAAACATGGGAAGATGTGGAAAAAGCCGCGGGTAATTTTATCGAAATCGGCTGGGACTAAAACAGTGCAAAATCAGGTGAATATTGCCTTGAAAAATAAATTTTGTCCGCTTCGTTCTCGCTTTCAAAAAAACACGTACTTTTAGTAATTGTATTTAATACCAAAAGTAAAAGTATGGAAATAGCAATTATTGCACACGATGGTAAAAAGGCGGAAATGGTTCAGTTTTTAAATGAGCAAGCTGAAATTTTACACAAAAACGAAATCACGCTAGTTGCAACTGGAACAACAGGTTCCAAAGTCGAAAAAGCTGGTTTTGTGGTTACTAAATTACTATCTGGACCGTACGGTGGAGATGCGCAAATTGCAGCACGCGTTGCAGAAGGAAAATGCAACATGGTTCTATTTTTCCGTGATCCATTGGAAAAACATCCGCACGAACCAGATATTTTCATGTTGATGCGCTTATGCGATGTCCACGATATTCCATTGGCAACAAATCCGGCAACTGCAACGCTATTACTGCGCGCAATCAAGTAAAGTTATTTTTTCTTCTTAAAAAAACGAACGGAAACAATCGGTATAATAAAGATTAAAAGGGTTAATGCGGAAACGAATAAATCAAATTCTTCGGATTCTATCCATTCGTAAGACGGGAAAAAATGCACCACCATTGCAAAACACAATTTTAATCCTAGAATTCCAATCACCAAAAACGCTGACTTTTCTAGGAACGGGTATTTTTCCATTAATACAACGAAGTACTTTGCAACGTAACGCATTGCAAGAATACCAATAAATACGCCAGTACAAATGATAAACAGGTTTGGCGTATAAGCTACAACTGCGAAAATATTATCAATGGAAAAAACAATGTCCATGAATTCAACTGCGATTACCGTTGACCAAAACACTCCGAAAATTCCAATCGTGGAACGGTACAATTTGCTCTTTTTGGTTTCTGCTACTTCTTCTTTAATTTCTTCTTTCGAGCCTTTTGCAAAATGACTGAATGCCATGTACAACAAATACGCTCCTCCAATAGGTTTCAACCACCAGATTTCCAAAATTTGTTCCACCAAAATCAATGCGATTCCACGAAATAAATAGGCTCCTAAAATTCCGTAGCGAAGTGCTTTTTTCTGCTGATCCTCCGGTAAATCTTTTACCATTGTAGCCAAAACTGCAGCATTATCAAAGGACAAAATCACTTCCAAAAGCAAAATCCCTAAAACTAAAAATACAGCATTTAAAGGGTTTTCCGTTAAAAGGCGCATTAAATCATTCCACTGTTCTGCCATCTTTTCAAATTTATAGTTACAAAGATAGTTTTACAATCCGAAAAATGGGAATTCAACGTATAAATCCCTAAATTTGCAGTAAATTAATTCCATGGATTTTCAGCTTGTTTCCGAATTTCAACCTACCGGCGATCAACCGGAAGCTATTCGGCAATTGGTAGAAGGTTTGCGTGCTGATATTCCCTACCAAACTTTGCTTGGTGTAACTGGTTCTGGAAAAACCTTCACCATCGCAAATGTTATCCAGGAAGTGAATCGCCCAACTTTGGTGCTTTCCCACAATAAAACATTGGCGGCACAGCTGTACAGCGAATTCAAACAATTTTTCCCAAATAATGCAGTAGAATATTTCGTTTCCTACTACGATTATTACCAGCCGGAAGCGTACATGCCAGTTACGGGAACGTATATAGAGAAAGATTTACAAATCAACGATGAGATTGAAAAATTGCGACTTTCCGCTTCTTCCTCCTTGCTTTCAGGGAGAAAAGATGTGATTGTTGTTGCCTCCGTTTCCTGTATTTATGGTATCGGGAATCCAAATGAATTTGCGAATAGTATTATTAGTTTGCAGGTTGGACAAACAATTTCCCGCAATAAATTTCTGTATAAACTGGTAGAAAATTTATATTCCCGCGCAAATATTGAATTCAAACGCGGCATGTTCCGTGTCAAAGGCGATACCGTAGATATTTACCTTGCGTATGCGGATTATGCGATTCGTATTGAATTTTGGGGCGACGAAATCGAAGCAATTTCCTCCATTGATCCAATTTCCAATTCCAAGCTGGAAACGCATACCGAAATAAATATTTATCCTGCCAATATCTTTGTTTCGAGCCCGGAAACGACAAAAATTGCGGTGGAACAGATTGGAGAAGACATGGTAATTCAAGTTGCGAATTTTAAAAAAGAAGGCAAAATTGAAGAAGCAAAACGCTTGGAGGAACGCGTAAATTACGACTTGGAAATGATCCGTGAATTGGGCTATTGCTCCGGAATTGAGAATTATTCCCGCTACTTTGACCAACGAAAACCGGGCGAAAGACCATTCTGTTTATTGGATTATTTTCCGGATAATTTTTTAATGGTGGTGGACGAAAGCCATGTTACCTTGCCGCAAATTCGTGCGATGTACGGTGGCGACAGAGCGCGAAAAGTAAACCTCATCGATTATGGTTTTCGTTTGCAGGCAGCAGTGGACAATCGCCCGCTGAAATTCGATGAATTTGAATCGCTCGTGCAACAGATTATTTACGTTTCTGCGACACCGGCCGACTATGAAATTGAAAAATCAGAAGGTGTAATTGTGGAGCAAGTAATTCGTCCAACGGGTTTGTTGGATCCGATAATCGACGTTCGACCGAGTCTCAACCAAATCGATAATTTAATTGAGGAAATTCATTTGCGCATCGAACGCGACGAACGCACGCTCGTGACAACACTCACCAAGCGAATGGCAGAAGAATTACAGAAATACCTGGACAAATTAGGGATTTTGTGTCGCTACATTCACAGTGAAGTGGACACGATTGAACGCGTGGAAATTTTGCGGCAATTGCGATTGGGAACTTTTCATGTGTTGATTGGCGTGAATTTACTGCGCGAAGGCTTGGATCTTCCGGAAGTTTCGTTGGTGGCAATTCTCGACGCCGACAAAGAAGGATTCTTGCGAAACGAGCGTTCATTGGTTCAAACTACTGGTCGTGCAGCACGAAACATCAATGGAATGGTGATAATGTACGCGGACAAAATGACGAATTCGATGCAACGCACAATTGATGAAACGGCCAGACGTCGCGCGCTTCAAACAAAATACAACGACGACCATGGAACCGTTCCAATCGCGTTAAATAAATCCAAGCAAAAAATTCTCGATTCCACGCAAGTTGCAGATGGCGACACTTCGCAAAAGGAAACCGATTATTCCTACGAACAAGAAATGGCGCTTGCTGCAGATCCTGTGGTGCAATACATGACGCCAGAACAATTGGATAAAACAATAGCATTTACCAGAAAGCAAATGGAAAAAGCAGCGAAAGAATTGGATTTCATCGAAGCAGCGCGACTCCGG
>JBIKZR010000176.1:0-4684 GCA_044354635.1 Crocinitomicaceae bacterium
CCTAAAAGAAATTATGAAAGGTGCGGAATTTATTGGCCATTCACCGGATAATATTGCATGGAGTTTTGATGGTCAATCCATTCTTTTTGATTGGAATCCTAAAAATGAACCTGGAAATAGTTCGTATTACTTTCCTATTGGCAAAGCAACCAATACTCCTGTAAAAGTTGGTAAAGCACTTATTTTCCCTTTCGACAAATCGCAATCCGCTTTCTCCAAAAATTACTATGAAATAGATGGCGCTTTGATTGAATTAGACAAAAAATCGAAGAAATCGCAACTTATTTACCAAAGCAATGATGCCATAGGCGCAATCCAACGCAGTAATTCTGGTAACCTCGTGTTTTTTCAGCAGGGAATAAATCTCTTGTGCTACGATGCGCAAATTGGTTCTTTCGTGCAAGTAACAAATTTTAGAAAAGGCGAAAATTCTGACAAAAAGATAGATTCTACCTATTGGATGAAAGAGGAAGTAGCGCTTTTTAATTTCATTCAAGACAAAAACAACACGGAAAAATGGCGTAGGAATAATTCCGTAAAACACTTTAATTCCCCAAAAGATTTTTTCATCGGAAAACAGCAACTGGAAAATTTACAGATTCATCCGAATGGAACGTTTATTAGCTTTCGACTATCGACCTATCCAACGGAAGACGAAACGCATGTGGAATACCATATCTCGTCCGACGGATACACTTTTACTTCGCCAGCAAGAAGTAAAGTTTCCGATGCAGATGCAGAACCATCGCACCGTCTAGGAATCTATTCGATTGCTGCCGATTCCGTTTATTTTGTGAATTTCTCCAAACTATCCGATATACGCAAAAAACCAAGCTACCTGAATAACAGCGAACCGTATACTTCCGATCGAAAAATTGTAATGCACCAACTTCAATTTGCAAAAGATTCTTCCCTCGCCGTTTGTGACATTCGTTCCTATGACAATAAAGACCGCTGGATTGTTTTAATCGATTTGAAAACTGGAAATGTAAAGGAATTAGAACACCAAATGGATGAAGCTTGGATTGGTGGACCTGGAATTTCAGGATGGAATACAGAAGATGTTCCACTCGGCTGGTTGAACGATGGTAAAACCATTTATTTTCAATCCGAACAAAGCGGCTATTCGCACTTATATACGTATTCGCTTTCCACTGGCGAAAAAAAACAGTTGACCAGCGGGAACTGGGAAATCTACGATCTTTCTCTTTCGTTGGATGGAAAAAGTTTTTACATCACTGGAAATAGATCACATCCGGGCAACCGAGATTTCTTGCGCTACGATATTGCTTCGCAAAAAATAATTCCCATTCTAACAAAGGATGGCTACCACCAAGTTTCCCTTTCACCAGATGAAAAAACACTTGCCGTTCGCTTTTCGACAAAAAATAAACCATGGGAATTGTATACGGCTCCAAATTGTGCCAATACAAAACTTTCGAAAATAACCACTTCAACGACAGCAGAATTTAATGCATACGCATGGAAAGAGCCCGAAGTAATTACGTTTCAAGGTTCTGATGGAAAGGAAGTATATGCGCGCTTATATAATCCAGGAAATACAAAAAATAAAGCGGCGGTTATTTTTGTGCACGGTGCAGGATATTTGCAGAATGCGCACAATTACTGGAGCACTTACCACCGGGAATATATGTTCCACAATTTATTGGTTGACAATGGATTTACGGTTTTAGATATTGATTACCGCGGAAGTGAAGGATATGGTAGAGATTACAGAACTGCGATTTACCGAAACATGGGCGGACAAGATCTACAAGACAATATCGCTGGAAAAGAGTATTTAATTTCTCAACTTGGAATCGATTCCAATCGAGTTGGTATTTATGGTGGATCCTACGGCGGATTTATTACCTTGATGGCTATGCTGAAAACTCCTGGAGAATTTTCATGCGGTGCGGCGTTGCGTTCCGTAACCGATTGGGCACATTACAACCACGAATACACGAGTAATATCCTAAATTATCCAACGACAGATCCGGAAGCATACAAAAAAAGTTCCCCGATATATTATGCGGAAAATTTAAAAGGTAAATTGCTGCTTTTGCATGGCATGGTGGACGACAACGTACAATTTCAAGATGTTGTGCGCCTTAGTCAAAGGTTCATTGAACTGGAAAAAGAAAACTGGGAGTTAGCTGTTTTTCCTGTCGAAGCGCATGGTTTCAAAAAAAGCACTTCCTGGAACGACGAATACCGCAGAATCTATGAATTATTTTATTCGGAGTTACTATTGAAACACGCAAAATGAGTATACGAGAACTAACAGAAAAATCAGAAATGTTGCCATACATTGGTGTTTTACAAGAATTATATCCTTCCTTGACACTAGAAGCTTACGCGCAGAATCTTACGGCGATGCTTCCCAATAATAACTATTCTCAAGTTGCTGTTTTTGATGGTGAAAACTGCCTTGGAATTGCTGGGATTTGGATTGGAACGAAACTATGGTGTGGAAAATACCTTGAGATAGACAACTTGGTTGTTTCGGATAAATTCCGTTCCAAAGGCGTTGGTAAATTATTGTTCGATTATATTTCTAAAAAAGCAAAAGCAGAAAATTGCTCCATGATGGCTTTAGATTCGTATACCAGCAATTTTAAAGCACATAAATTCTTTTACAACGAAGGTTTTGCGCCCAAAGGATTCCATTTTATCCATATTTTAAACGAAGAAATGATCCGTTAAAAGGAAATTGTTTTTCATACTATCAAAAAGTTAGAATACTAAAAAAAAGCGTACTTTAGAATTCTCAAACGTAACTATGAAAAATACTTTAACTTTTATTCTTTTCATTGCGTGCTCTACTTTCTTGTTTGCACAAAAAGAAAACGCAACGCACTGTTCTAAAAGAGATCATGCAAGTCCATTTCTACAAAAAAGTGCAACCCTTACAATTGCACAAATCAGTGAAACGGAAAAATACAATGTTCACTTCTATTCTTTGGATCTTTCCATGAACAACCTTGTTACAACGGTTGCTGGAACAGTCGAAATTCATGCTAAAGCAAACTCATTCTTGGATTCTGCCTTGTTTGAATTATTTTCAACGATGGCAATTTCACAAGTTCGTGTTAATGGAAATCCTGTTACGTATTCCAGAATTGGCACCGCAGTAAAAGCGCCTGTTAATGCTTCTACAGGACAAAATTTCATTATTTCAATCGATTACAGCGGCACACCGCCAACGGCAGCAACGAATCCACTTGGCGGCTCCGGAATGACAAATGCAACTTCTCCAAGTTGGGGAAATCGAGTAACTTGGTCGCTTTCCGAGCCTTTTTCAGCATACGAATGGTGGCCGTGTAAACAATCTTTGTCCGACAAAGCAGATAGTGTTGCCGTGAAAGTAACCGTTCCGAATAATTGCAAAGCAGGTTCAAATGGTTTACTGGAAAATACAGTTGATCTTGGAAATGGAACAACGCGTTACGAATGGAAACACCGGCATTCTATTGATTATTATTTGATATCTGTAGCAGTAGCGAAATACGTTGAATACACAATTTATGCAAATCCAGTCGGTGCAAGCGCACCAATCATGATCCAAAATTATATCTACGATAATCCCGCAACCTTACCTAATTTCCAAACTGAAATTGATGAAACAGTTGATTTTCTAGAACTTTTCTCTGATTTATATGGCATGTATCCTTTTGAAGACGAAAAATATGGTCACTGCATGGCGCCGATTTCCGGAGGAATGGAACACCAAACCATGACTTCACAAGGATTTTTTGAAAAAGGTTTAACGGCGCATGAACTTGGTCACCAATGGTGGGGAAATAACGTTACGTGTGGATCGTGGGCAGACATTTGGGTAAACGAAGGATTCGCTTCTTACAGTGAATACTTGATGCTTGAAAATCTTTATCCTGCGGAGAAAAATCAACACATGTTGGATGTCCACACAAATGTTATGTCGCAGCCTGCAGGAAGTGTTTACGTGCTAGATAGTTTGAACGAAGGAAGAATTTTTAGCGGTAGATTGACCTACGACAAAGGAGCTTCCATCATTCATACCATGCGTTTTTTATTGAATAACGATGCAAATTTCTTTCAAGCTTTAAAAAATTACCAGATTCAATATGCCGATAGCGTTGCGAAAGGAATCCATGTGAAAGCAGCTTTAGAAGCACAAAGTGGTTTGGATTTAACAGATTTGTTCGACGAATGGTATTTTGGGCAAGGTTACCCAACCTATTCTGCGCGTTGGAATTCCGTTGGGACAAATCTCCTACTCGAAATAACACACACCGGTTCTGCAGCATCTATTACACCGCTTTTTACCAATCCACTGGAAGTTAAATTTTCGAGAGCTGGAATGAGCGATACCGTAATTCGCTTGGAAATAGCGGCGAATTTGAACCAATTCTACTTTGAGAATTTTGGAGATGTCAGCGCGCTGATTTCATTAGACCCAAACAATTGGGTTGTGAATAAAGTTGGTGCAATCGTAGAAGATTTGAATTTTATAGGGATTTTTGGACTAATGGAAGAAACGTCAAATAACGCGATACAACTCTTTCCAAATCCGTCCAATGGCAGTATTTCGATTGTTGGCAATTTTGAAGGTGAAGCCAAATTAAAAATTGTTGCTTCGAATGGCACTGTTGTTTTAAATAAATCAGTTCATGCAAACACTGAAATTGATCTTGCGCATCTT
>JBIKZR010000009.1:0-14966 GCA_044354635.1 Crocinitomicaceae bacterium
TTTCCAAGTTCGGAATAAAGCGAAATTTAAATCCATTTTCGTATCTTTAGCGGCTTCAATAGACGATTATGGCTAAAATAAAAAAACAAGACGCATTAGATTACCACTCTTCGGGTAAACCGGGGAAAATAGAGGTAGTCCCAACTAAACCATATTCATCCCAAAGAGATTTATCCCTGGCGTATTCTCCAGGCGTTGCAGAACCATGTTTGAAAATTGCTGAAAATCCGGACGATGTATATAAATATACGAGTAAGGCTAATTTAGTTGCTGTTATTTCAAATGGAACGGCTGTTTTAGGCCTAGGAAATATTGGGCCCTTAGCTTCAAAACCTGTAATGGAAGGAAAAGGCTTACTTTTTAAAATTTTTGCAGATATAGATGTTTTTGATATTGAAGTAGATGCAACAGATCCTGAATTATTTATTCAAACCGTAAAAGCAATTGCGCCAACTTTTGGTGGGATTAATTTAGAGGATATCAAGGCTCCAGAAGCATTTGAAATCGAACGGAGATTGAAGGAAGAGTTGGATATTCCAATTATGCACGATGACCAACATGGAACTGCTATTATTTCATCTGCCGCTTTATTGAATGCACTTGAACTAGCAGAAAAAAATATCGAAAAGGTAAGAATTGTAATGTCTGGTGCAGGCGCCGCTGCAATGTCATGTGCGAAATTATATTGTGCACTTGGTGCTAAAGTTGAAAATATCTGGATGTTCGACTCAAAAGGCTTGATTTGCCAGGATAGATCAGATATGGATGAAAGTAAGTTAATCTATTCCGGACACAAAACTTCTTTGAGTCTGGCTGAAGCGATGAAAAAAGCAGATGTTTTTGTGGGTTTATCCAAAGGAAATATTGTTTCGAAAGAAATGGTGGCTTCTATGGCTAAAGATCCTATCGTTTTTGCTTTGGCGAATCCAGATGCTGAAATTTCATACAAAGATGCAACATCTGTTCGAAAGGATATCATCATGGCAACTGGTAGATCCGATCATCCAAATCAAGTGAACAATGTTCTTGGATTTCCATATATTTTCCGTGGAGCGCTAGATGTTCGAGCAACAACTATCAACGAGGAAATGAAGTTGGCAGCTGTAAAAGCATTAGCATCTCTAGCAAAGGAAACTATTCCCGAAGAAGTTATTGAAGCGTATGGTGAAAAGAGCATCTCTTTTGGTCGTGACCAAATCATTCCAAAACCTTTGGATCCTAGGTTGATTTACTACGTCGCTCCTGCAGTTGCGAAGGCTGCAATGGAATCGGGAGTAGCAAAAAATCCAATTTTAGATTGGGATGCATACGAAATGCAACTAAAAAATCGACTTGGACTAGACAATAAATTAATTCGAAATATTACCGAAAAAGCGCAAAGTAATCCTAAGCGGGTTGTTTTCGCTGAAGCGGATAATATTAAAATTCTTAAAGCTGCACAAACCGCATGGGAAGAAGGGGTTGCGTTTCCAATTTTATTGGGGAAAAAGAAAAAAATAGAGCAACTTATTGAGGAATACAGCATCGAATTTCAGGATGTTCAAATAATTGATCCCAAATCAGAAGAAGAGGAAGAGCGCAGAATTGCATACGGAAAATCTTTTTTCGAAAGACGCAAACGCAAAGGGATTACCGAATTTGAATCGATCCAAATCATGCGGGAAAGAAATCACTTTGGTGCAATGATGGTGGAAATAGGCGATGCAGATGCAATGATCTCTGGTATAACAAGAAATTACAGAGATGTCGTTCGTCCAGCTATTCAAACAGTCGGACTGCAAAAAGAGGTGAATACGGTAGCAGGAATGTATATCCTGGTAACTAAAAAAGGCCCGTTATTTCTAGCCGATACAACCATCAACTTGAATCCAACGGCTGAAGAAATAGCGGAAATAACCAATAATGTTGCGAAAATGATTCGGAAATTTAAGGTTACGCCAAAAATCGCTCTATTGAGCTATTCCAATTTTGGCTCTTCTCCTGGTCCGGATTCAGAAAAAATGGCAAAGGCTGTCGAGATTCTGCATGAAAAATATCCGACATTGGTGGTGGATGGTGAATTGCAGGCAAATTTTGCAATGAACAACGATTTGATGATGGAGAAGTTTTCTTTTTCAAATCTTGCAAACAAACAAGTAAATACACTGATTTTCCCAAATTTATCGGCTGGAAATATTGCATATAAATTACTGCAGGAAATGACCGAAGCAGAAGCTATAGGTCCTATATTGATAGGTTTGAAAAAATCGATTCACGTTTTACAGCTTGGTTCATCTGTACGCGAGATTATAAACATGGTAAAAGTTGCTGTGGTTGACGCTCAAAATAAATAGGGTATGATTGGTCATTTGAATGGTAGATTAATTGAAAAAAATCCAACGGAACTAATCGTTGAATGCGCTGGTGTTGGTTACGAAGTAAAGATTTCACTGAATACTTTCTCCGCCTTGGGGGCCGAGGAATCTGTGAAAATTTTCACCAAACTTGTCGTTCGGGAAGATGCCCATATTTTATATGGTTTTGCCTCAAAAGAAGAACGAGAAATGTTCAACCATTTAGTCTCTGTTTCAGGAATTGGACCTAATACCGCAATGATCATGCTTTCTTCCATGGTTCCCGATGAAATTGCACATGCGATTCAATCTGAGGATGTGCGAACAATTCAAGGAATTAAAGGAATTGGCACGAAAACAGCACAACGGGTAATTATTGATTTGAAGGATAAAATGTTAAAAATGGTGTTTTCATCCGAAAATATTTTTAATCAAAACAATACGAATCGATTTGATGCGTTAACTGCATTGGTTTCTCTAGGTTTTGATAAAAAATCCGCTGAAAAAGCTATTGATAAAATAGCTACAGGAGACGAGACTGTTGAAAAGCTAATTAAAGAAGCATTGAAAATATTGTAACTTGAAGGAGAATAATATAAAAGGTAATTTTTTAATGAAACAGCCAATTTTATGGGTGTTACTGTTAACCTTGTGCTCAAATTTTCCGGTTTTTGCGCAAGATACTTTGCAATTTCCAATTCAAAACAACATCGATCCAACACAATCTCAACCGCAAAGTTTTGATTTAGGAGATCCTTCCTCTTTGCAACAAACTATCGTATACGATCCAATTACAGGGACATATATTTTTAAGGAAACAATTGGAAAAGGGCTGAATTTTAGAAATCCTTCCATGATGACACTGGAAGAATATTTGGAATACGAGCGCCAAAAGACATTGCGAGAAAATTGGAAAGAAAAAATTGACGAGCAAACAGCACAAAGTCAACCGATGGAATTTCCAATTAAAATTGGCAGTAAGGCATTTGAAAATTTCTTTGGCTCCGATCAAATCACGATTCGACCTCAAGGTTCCGTTGAATTATCCTTTGGTGTAAATTCCTCACGCTACGACAATCCTATTCTTCCAGTTAAACAAAGAAAAATAACCCGTTTTGATTTCCAACAGCAAATACAATTAAATCTTGTAGGACAGATTGGAACAAAGTTAAAAATTGGAACAAGCTACAACACGCAAGCAGCTTTTGATTTCGATAATGTTTCCAAGCTTGAATATACCGGAAGCGAGGATCAAATTATGCAGAAAATAGAATTGGGAAATGTTGCAATGCAATTACCTACTTCCTTAATTCAAGGATCTCAAACGTTGTTCGGTGCAAAAACACAATTGAAATTTGGACGCGCTACCGTAGATTTAATTGCGGCATCTTCGAAAGGTAAACGCCAAGAGATAAATATTACTGGCAAGGCGCAAGTGCAACGTTTTGAATTGGGCGCAGACAACTATGAGGCAAATCGTCACTATTTTGTGAATTTGTACCACCGCGATCACTACAATGCGGCAATGTCTTCTGTTCCAATTGTAAATTCTTCTGCTTACGTTACGCGTATGGAGGTCTGGCTAACGAATCGCACTAACAATACTGAAAATACTCGAAATATAATTGCTTTCGCAGATATGGGCGAAGCAAAAGCAGAAAATTGCGAAGGTGCTCCTGGAGGTTATTCATCAAATGAAATGCCAGATAATCAAGCAAATAATCTTTACGATTGGGCGTCAACTCAGCCTTTGGTGCGTGGATTCGCTAATGCGGTTTCCGCTTTGAGTTCTCAAATTGCAGCTCCTGGTCCGTTTCAACAAGCTATTCACTATGAAAAGGTTGAAAATGCTAGAAAATTAACAGAACAAGAATATTCGTATAATGCGCTACTTGGCTATATTTCTTTGAATCTACCACTGAATAACGATGAGGTGTTAGCTGTTGCATACGAATATACTTACCGTGGGGAAACCTATCAAGTTGGGGAGTTTTCAACCGATGGAATTGCCGGACAGCAAGCATTATTGCTAAAATTAATCAAACCAACGATTACAAATCCTAAAAATAAGGTTTGGGATTTGATGATGAAAAACGTGTATTCTATTGGTGCTTATCAAGTGGATCAAACGGGTTTCCGAATTGATCTTTTATATAATAATCCTGCAACTTCCCTTCTTGTTCCATTTTTCCCAATAGCCGGTGTGGACGATAAGCAGTTAGTTACTTTGTTGGATATGGACAAATTGAATCAGAACAACCAACCTTTTTCCGATGGTGTTTTCGATTATGTTCCAATTAATTTTAACGGAAATAGAGCCGAAAATGGGGGGACTATTAATACCAGAAATGGTAGAATTTATTTCTCTACAATTGAACCATTTGGAAGCACATTGAAATCAAAATTAGCTGAAGTTGGTGTTCCACAAGTGACAATTGACCAAGTAGCTTACACAGAATTGTACGATTCTACAAAAACTGCGGCACAACAAATTCCAAGTAAAAATCGCTTTAGCTTCAAAGGAGAATACCAGTCTTCCGTAAGTTCAGATATTCCATTAAACGCTTTAAATGTTCCTCAAGGTGCTGTTACGGTTACGGCTGGTGGGATAAAATTGACGGAGGGGACGGACTTTACGGTTGATTATAATTTGGGGAGGGTAAAAATTCTTAATTCTGGAATTTTAGAATCCAATACGCCAATAAAAATTTCAATCGAAAGCAATTCGGTGTTTGGTTTTCAGGCGCGATCCGTCGTCGGTATGCACTATAATTATCGATTCAGTGACAGGCTGAATCTCGGTGGTACGTGGATGCGCATGATGGAACGTCCAGTAACACAAAAAGTGGATATTGGAAGTGAGCCATTTAAAAACAATATTATTGGTTTAGACCTTGCTTTTCGAGCGGATGTTCCATTTTTAACCAAATTGGTGGATCTCCTTCCTGTCATTTCAACGACACAAAAGTCAACGATTTCATTTACTGGAGAATTTGCCCATTTGATACCAGGACAACCGCGTGCAATTAACAAGGACGGAACTTCCTATATCGATGATTTTGAAGGTTCACAAAGTGCAATCGATTTGCGCTCCGTGACATCTTGGAAGCTTGCCTCCATTCCACAAGGACAAAATGATTTGTTCCCGGAAGGAGCAAATAAAAATCTTGTTGCAGGTTTCAAACGCGCAAAAACTTCTTGGTATATCATTGACCCATTGTTTTACCAGAGTAATTCTTTGACACCACAGCATATTAAAGACGATCCAACCATGCTCTCCGATAGCCGTATGCGCTTGGTAAATCAAACGGATATCTTCCCAAATTTACAGCAGCAATATGGTTCTATTCCAAATGTTCCAATCTTGGAATTTGCGTATTATCCGAGTGAACGAGGAATGTATAATTACGACACTACCAATACGGTAAATGCGGATGGAACATTTACAAATCCAGAAAACCGTTGGGGTGGAATTATGCGCTCGCTTTCCACAAATGATTTTGAACAGACAAATATTGAATTTATTCAATTCTGGGTGTTGGATCCATTTAATGAAGATGCAGAAAATGTAAACCCAAACACTGCCCATTCCGGTGGCGACCTTTATTTCAATCTTGGAAATATTTCAGAGGATATTTTGCCCGACTCACGAAAAAGTTTTGAAAACGGATTGCCTCCAACAGGCGTTTCTATCAATGATGATTTGGACACGACTGTTTGGGCAAGAATTTCTACCCAGCAAGTAGTTGTAAATGCATTTGATACAGATCCTGCTTCCCGCTTGAATCAAGATATTGGTTTGGACGGATGGAACAATGACGCTGAGAAAGTTGCTTTTCAAAATTATGTAAATTGGGTGCAAAATAACAGTACCCTAGATCCAGCTGTAAAAGCAAAAATGATTGCCGATCCTTCCAGTGATGATTATAATTTTTACCGCGACGATACCTACGATGCAGCATCTTTCGACATTTTAAAACGCTACAAAAAATACAATGGAACAGAGGGGAATTCTCCTACGCAAGAAGCTTCTGCGGCGCTTAATGCAGATGGCTACCCAACACAAGGAACCAATATGCCAGATATTGAGGATATAAATACGGATAATAATTTATCGGAAACAGAAAGTTATTTTCAGTACAGAATTAGCCTTCGTCCAAACGATATGCAGGTTGGAAAAAATTTCGTTACGAATGTTCAAGTATACCAAAATGGGAATAAAACAGAAAAATGGTATCAGTTTAAAGTGCCAATTAGTGATTTTGAGAAAAAAGTAAATGGAATTCAGGATTTCCGCTCAATTCGTTTCATGCGAATGTTTATGAAAGGATTCGATGAGGAAGTATTGTTGCGTTTTGCCCGTTTGGAATTTATTCGTGGGGAGTGGAGAAGGTACGTTCAAGATTTGACGCAACCTGGAGAAAGTGTTCAGACAGATCCAAACTTAACTTCCTTCACGATTGGCGCTGTAAACGTGGAAGAAAATGACCAACGAAGTCCTATTAAATATGAAATTCCTCCAGGAATTGTAAGAGAAGTTGATCCTTCGCAAACTTTCCAACGCCAGTTAAACGAACAATCTTTGGTTTTGGACATCTGTAATTTACAGGATGGCGATGCGCGCGCAGCTTATAGAAATGTGCAGTTCGATGTCAGAACGTACAAGAAGTTGAAAATGTATGTGCATGCTGAAGAAGTTTTAACTGCATTGCCACTTAATAACGAAGATCTTACCTTATTCGTTAGATTGGGAACAGATTTTAGCGATAATTATTACGAGTACGAATTACCGTTAAATAAAACGACTTGGGGAGCAACCTTGCCAGAAGATATCTGGCCGGATGCGAACAATGTGGAAATCGTTTTCGATGATTTATTGAATTTAAAAAAGAAACGGAACAAATTAATAGAAAGCGGAAGCACCTCTGTTTCATATGTTTTAGAGTACGAGGGCATCGATCCTGCAAATTCGAAACGCGTTCTGAAGGTCAAAGGAAGTCCAAATTTACAAGGATTACGCACCATCATGGTTGGTGTTCGAAATCCTGCCAAAAGTGATGAAAATCCTTGGCAGGACGATGGTCAAGCGGATTGCGCAATTATTTGGATTAACGAACTTCGCTTAACCGATTTCATTAGCGAAGGCGGTTCGGCTGCTGTTGCACAAATGCAAGTTCAAGTCGCTGATTTTGCAAATGTTGCCATGTCTGGAAATTACTCTGGAATTAACTGGGGAAGTGTGGAAAGCCGTGTGCAAGATAGACAGCGAAATGAACGAATTGGTGTAGATATGAATGCCAATGTGCAATTGGGTCAGTTTTTTGGTCGTCAAGCCGGTGTTTCTCTACCTTTCTTTTACGGATATTCTCTTGGTTTAATTAATCCAGAATACGATCCGTTCAATCCTGATGTTCGTTTGGCGGATTACGATTTAGCAGAACGGAAAGAAAAGGCTAGCAAAGGACAAGATTTTACGGAACGAAAGTCCTACAATTTTACAAATGTTAGAAAAGAGGCTAGAGCAGGAGCAACAGCTCAATTTTGGCGCGTTTCCAACTGGTCAGCGAATTATTCGTATGCAGAAAATCTACACCGCGATTTCAATACTAATTTTGATCGAACCAAAACTTGGAATGGGGGTCTGAATTATAATTATTCCTTTGCTTCAAAACCTTTTGAACCCTTCAAGAAGGTGAAGTTTGCCCAAAAATCGAAGTGGTTGGCACTCGTGAAAGATTTTAATCTTTTCCTTACACCGAAAAATATTTCATTCACAAACGATGTTTTACGTTCCTACAATGAGCGCCAAGTTCGCAATAATATAGTTCCAGATTATGAATTCCAGCCAGTTTATGTGAAGCGTTTTACATGGAATAGAAATTATGCATTAGGATATGATTTAACCAAAAATCTCAAGGCGAATTTCAGCGCAACAAATAGAGCAATTTTTGAAGAAGGCAACAGCCGAGTGGATAGAAAAAATGATCCAGCAGGTTACCGAGAGTTTACGGATTCTATCCGTTCTCAAATTTCAACTTTTGGTAAAACCATGGATTATTCCCACAATTATAGTCTTAATTATACTCTTCCCCTGGATAAAATTCCTTTAACGGATTGGATGACTGCGAATGTGAAATATGCTGGAACGTATAATTGGCAGCGTGCTCCTTTGGGACAAACAGACTTCGGAAATACGATTCAAAACAATAGAACCGTAAATTTTACTGGTCAAATGAATTTTACAAATCTCTATAATAAAGTCCCTTATTTCAAGAAGGTGCTTAGTGATGGAAAAGGCGGAGGAAGAGCGAATGTTGGACCGAAAGATGTTGGAGGTAGAAATACTGGCGCAAAACCGGAGAAACCAGCAATTGAGAATGCAGAACCGGAAAAGCCGGAATCCGAAATGACGGATAAAGAAAAACGCAAAGCCAAACGGGTAAAGCGCAAGAAAGAGCGTAAAAAGAAACGCGAGGAAGCGGAGAAAAAACGTGGTGGGAAAGTTCATCCTATTGGCGGTTTCTTTGCAAGAGCAATAATGACCGTTCGAAACGTTTCAGGAACTTATGCGCTAAGCGATGGAACAATGTTGCCAGGATACAACCAAGAATCAAGTATCCTAGGTTTCAATAGCAGTTTCAATGCGCCGTTAGGAGGTTTTGTGTTTGGACAACAACGCTATGATATTTGGGGGAAAGAAACTGGTTATAACATTGCGACAACTGCCGCTTCAAATGGTTGGCTAGTTAAAAATCAGGATTTGAATAAACAATTTACGATGACGCATTCACAGAATTTGAATCTTCGCGCATCTTTGGAGCCATTGAAAGACCTAACGGTAGAACTTACTGTGACAAGAACGTATGGTAATAATTCCAGTGAATTTTACCGTTGGAATGAAGATTCGCAACAATTTGAAGGACAAAGTAGGGTAGAAACGGGAACACTGACGTATTCAAATATTTCCATTGGTTCAGCATTCACAAAATTGGGCGCACGTGATTACCAATCCGAAACATTCACTAAATTATTAGCCAATCGTGTTTTGGTTTCTGAATTGTTGGGAGCTAATAATCCAAGTTCAAATCCCTTGGTTTCCGGTTATTATGCTGGATACAGTGGCACACAACAAGAAGTTATAACTGGTGCGTTTTTGACAGCATTTTCCAACAGAGGAATGAGTGAAAAGAATATTAATCCGGTGAAAAATATGCCTTTGCCGAATTGGTCTATAAATTACAACGGATTGACAAAAATGGCCTTTGCCAAGAAATATGTGAAGAATTTTGTGATTCGTCATGCATATAGTTCTACGGTTAGTGTCTCCGGATTACAAACCAATTTGAATGCGGAATTTGATCAAAATGGAAACGCATCTGCTTTGGATATAAATAATAATTTCATTGCAGACCGCCAAATTCAAAATGTTACAATTTCTGAACGTTTTTCTCCATTGATTGGTATCGATGCTACTTGGACAATTAAAGGCCAAGGTTTGATTACAAAATTCGAATACAAGAAGGATAGAAGCGCGACGCTTTCCTTAAATAACAATCAAATAACAGAAATTTTAGGAAACGAATGGATTATTGGAACTGGCTATAAATTTGCAAAAGTGAAGTTGCCGTTTGAAAAAATTCCTGCTAGCGCATTGAATCTTCGCTTCGATTTCTCTTTTAGAGATAATTTAACGGTAATTCGAAAAGTTGTTGAAAATACAAACCAGGCAACGGCAGGACAGCGCGTAATTTCAATTAAAACCTCTGCGGATTACAACATGACGCAAAATTTAACGGTTCAATTTTACTACGATCAAGTGATTAATACACCGAAAATTGCGACTTCTTTCCCAACAGGAAATATGAGCACAGGAATTCGTTTACGTTTCAATTTAGCTGGAGTGCAATAAGCGTATGATTCGTTCGGTAGAAAGAGGAGACGAGCAAGCAATAATGGAATTGATTCACGCGCTTGCCTTGTATGAAAAAGCACCTGAAGAAGTTGTTAATACAGCCCATGATTTAGGAGTTCATTTATTCGACGAAAAAATTTGCGACGCATTTGTAGCGGAAGTGGATGAAAAAATCATCGGTTTTGCCCTTTTCTACACCAATTATTCCACGTGGAAAGGAAAATGTTTGTACTTGGAAGATTTTTTTGTTTTACCTGAATTTAGAGGAACCGGAATCGGTTCGCAACTATTCGATGCGGTAGTTTCTCTTGCGAAAGAACGCGGTGTAAAACGCATGGACTGGCAAGTTTTGGATTGGAATACGCCCGCTTTAAATTTTTACGAGAAGAAAAAAGCACATTTAGATCCTGAATGGATAAACGGTCGATATTTCTTTTGATTCTGTTATTCGTGTAATTTATTCCCTATTTTCTCATAGAATTTAAACCATTTTCCTAAAAATTTGTTTTTTTAGTAACAGTTATTCTTATGAAAAATATTCTTATTGCAGGAGGAACCGGTTTAGTTGGTTCTAAGTTAGTTTCTCTTTTAAAGGAGAAAGGCAACACCGTTTCCGTTTTATCTCGCAATCCAAAAGGAGAAGGGCAATTTTTTTGGAACCCTGCTGAAGGAAAGATAGATGAAAGTAGTTTAAAGGAGGTTCAAGTTCTAATTAATTTGAGTGGCGCTGGAATTGCCGATAAACGCTGGTCAATTGCTAGAAAGAAAGAACTGCACCAATCTCGTATTGGCACAAATACGTTTCTGTTTCAAAAGGCAAGTGAAATGCCAAATTTGGAACAATTTATTACCTCGTCTGGAATAAATGCATACGGATTTGAGGATTCTGAAAAATGGTTTGTTGAAGACGATTCTTTTGGAAAAGATTATATCTCACAATTGGTGAAAGATTGGGAAGAAAGTGCAGATCTTTTCCAAAGTGTTTGTAAGGTAGCAAAGATTAGAACTGCTGTGGTGCTGGCAAAAGAAGGTGGCGCCTTGCAGAAAATGTTACCACCAGTGAAATTTGGAATCGGTTCAGCTTTGGGAACTGGTGATCAAACCATGTGCTGGATCCATGCGGACGATTTGTCGCGTTTATTTGCACATGCAATAGAATTTCAATTGGACGGAGCTTATAACGCGATAGCGGGAACTTGTAGCAATTTAGAATTCACAAAAAATCTTGCGAAAGTTTTGCAAAAGCCTTTTTGGTTTCCGGCAGTTCCAGCTTTTATGATGCAATTACTTTTTGGAGAAATGTCGATTATCTTGCTAAAAGGCTTGAGAGCTTCCAATGAAAAGATAAAATCAACTGGTTTTGAATTTCTATATACAGATGTGAAAGCGGCACTTAAAACAGTTGTTTAAGTAAAAATGAACCGTCGGAGTTATAAGAATCTATTGCGTTTTAAAATTCGATCAATCGGGATATAAATATTTCCAAAAATCTCATGTCTACTCACGGAGTCTATACTAAATTCCACTTTTGTACCATTTTGTGTCCAAATACCAGAATTACCGCCATGGCTTTCTGTTTTTGGTGTAAATTGGCCACTGTGGAAAATGAAATAATCGCCAGTATTTCTCATTTTAAGTTGCGGAGAATACAAGAACCGGTAAAGTCCATCTTCTTTGGTGAGGATTCCTTTAGATAAAAGTTGGTTAATTAATTTCCTGCCATTTTTATTTACTGAAAATAGCACCGAAAATCCCGGAATTTTGACTTCTTTTTCCTTTACAACTTCACTGATATTAAAGTCATCGTCCAAAACAGATTCAATATAGGTTTCTTTTACGAGCTGGTAACCGCCTAATCGCATGGAAAGATCTCCTTCCCAGGCCTCTAAAAATCCAACAGTTGGGAAACTAACTTTCTTCCCTATTTTCACTAGCCATTTATACAAAGGATCTTGTGGTGAATTACGCAGTTTCGAAATGTCCAAATGAACGTTCAGCATTTTATTGGTGAATTCGCCGGATTTTAAATTTAATCCTTCCTTTTTCATGGAAATATTCAAAGGATTTTTATTTCGAATGTATGCCAGTAAACTAAAACTTACAGAATCACTGTCGTGGGCAAAAATTGCTGTTTCCACACCATTTTCTTTTAATTTTCTCCAGTTCGAATAAAGGACTAATTTCTCATCCTTGAATTGTTTCTCCGTTAAAAATGACTTCCAAGCCGGTGAATAATCACCATATTTTGCTTGCGTCACACGGTTAAAGGCAGCATTGAAATTAGCACCTTTATAGATAAACAAATAATTATTGCTGTAGGTTAGATACCCATTTTCTTTTTTGATTTGAAATACTTTCTGATTGTTCATCAAGGTATCTTTTATATCGACAAACTTTCGCAATCGTTCAATCCCTTCTAAAATCTTTGAACTATCACTAACCTCAATAATAGCGCCCCAATTTCCAGTTTCATTGGCGAATAAATATGCGGGATTTTGTAAATTTAACCCATACATTTTTCCTTGACTCAACAAGAATTCATACGAAAAAAGATCTCGAAATGGCACTTTGTGGTAAAATAACATGCCACTTGTTTCTCTTGCAACGTCTAGGATATAAGCGCGCCCTAGAAAATCCGCTTCCGGCAATCTATCTACAATTAGGGGCGTTTCGGTCTTTTTAAAAATGTAAGGGCGTAAAACCAAAAACGCAGCTAAAGCAATTGCTAAAATAAAAATTAAGGAAATCTTTTTGAACATGTTTTGCGCGTTCTATTTAGAAATTACGTAAACACTATTCAAAAGGTCTAGTAAATATTTTCCGGAATTATCATATATTCCTTCGAAATTATAAACCAGTTTAAAGTTGGTCTTTTCTGCAGACGTTTTTGAACTCGTCAACTCCATAGTGCCTGTTTTGCCGCGCATTGCGTCAATGATTGCATTTTGTTCTGCATTGAAAAAGTCGCGTGGGAAACGTTCAATTGCTTGCGCCCAATCAATCATCCCATAAACAAATCCACTTTTCTTTGATTTTTTGGAATCTTTTTTCGATAATGCTTCTTTACCGTATCCATTTGCGTGATTTATAGCCAAGTCTTCGTCATTTGTAAAAATGAAAAGTCCGTTTTTATTAATCATATACAATGGTGCTGATTCTAGAATGGCATTTTCGTAAACCCAATAATTTCCTTTATTTTCAAAGCGAGAAGTAAGACGGGAAAGGTGTTTCAAGACCTTTTCAGGAATGTCTCCACGATCGGTTGTGAATCCAAGCGTAAATATTGGCATATCTTCTTCGGCTTCCGTTTCTTCTTCTATGTAGTTAAACTCTTCATCATAGGTGAAGATTATTTTTTTGGTTTTAATTTTTTTAATCCCATTAAACGTTCCAAATAAACTTCCTTTATACGTTCCGAAGAGTGCGTCCTTATTAATGAATTCGTTTAACAATTCTATTGTAAGAACATTTGCTGACATTTGTGCGTTTCGCTCATCCGTCAAGATTGGCATTATTATTTTATATGCTTGCTCATATGCCTCACGCAAGTCGATGTTGTAGGTAAAATATGCTGTATTATCGTTGTGAATATATTTCAATATGTTTTTATCAAACTTCGAGTCATTCATTTTTTCATAAATCGACCCTAATTCTTCCCCATAATGTGCTTCCATTAAAAACTCAACGGAATTTTCTTTCAATAAAAGATCTCCTAGTAAAACGTTTTCAGAATATAGATTTTTTAAATCGACATACAAGGATGGAAACATAGTTTGAAAATACCATAGACCTTTTGCTTTTTCTAAATTTCTAGAATTATCCAGGTAAAATATTCCTTCAGAAGTGTGGGTCAATTGCTTTGCAAATCTAGGATCAAAGTCTGAAAGGCTTATTTTTTTAACGAGTAATTCATCGCACAGCGTTTTCAAGAATCCCATCTGCATTTGCACCTGCAAACTATCCCGCAATTCGTAATAATTTTTTTGGTTTGGATCTTCTTCAGCATCTGGAAAATCATAATTGGAAACAGGCTTGTCATCCTCTTCCATTTCTTCAAAAATTTCCTCCTCTAAAATTTCTTGGTATGCAGAATCGGCTTCACTTTCCTCCTCATAGTCGTACATGGACCAAGGATCTTCATTTCCTCTTGCGTACCAAATAGAATCCGTTACTTCATCCACTTTTTCCATGGTAGGTTCTACACGAATTAACAATGCAGAGTTGCCACGGATGATTAAATTATTGAAGTAAGAGCTGTAAAATTCAACATCTGGGTAGGGGCTTTCAATCTTTTCGAAATCATCGAAAACTTGAAATAATTCTTCCTTATTTTTAATCCCGAAGGTGAAGCCAGATACTTCATAAGCATCTCCGCGACCATAAAAAACGTTTAATTTTTGGTTGAAATCAATACCGGAATCTTTCAATGTTTTTCCAGAGGTTGAACCGTCAAATAATTCTTGTTGAACTTCTTCCATGAATTCGTAGCGTACCAAATCATCCATTGAAATTTTTTGTAACAAGGAAATATTGTTGATACTGAATACGGTTACCGCATCTTTTGGGATCAAATCTTCTGATCGCTGTGCAAAAACCAAGTTGCCCAAAAATAGGCAGAAAATAAAAGAGTATAATTTCATAGGAAAGCGTTCTGTCACTATATTAAAATTAATTATAATACAAAATTACAAAAATAAAGCCTCTAATTTTTGATTGGGGAA